>NZ_CP040819.1:300000-540000 GCF_005887635.2 Paroceanicella profunda
GGCTCATGGAGCGCGGGGCGGACGGGCTGATCGTGGTGCCCCGCCGCGGCACCCGGGTGGGGGAGATCGGCCTGCCCGTCGCGGTGATCGACACGCCGTCGACCCCGGGCAACACCGTCTCCGCCGACCACTGGGGCGGCGGGCAGCAGGTGATCGGCCACCTGGCGGGGCTGGGGCACCGGCAGTTCGTGCTCATCGGCGGCAGCGCGGCCTCCAACGTGCAGAACGACCGCATCGCCGGCATGCGCTCCGCCCTGCCCGCCGGCGCGCGCCACGCGGTGATCTGGGCGGAGCCGGCGGGCGCGCCGCCGCAGCGGAGCGCGCCGCTGGGCCTGGCCGCGCGTGCGGCGGAGGGGGCCACCGCCTTCGCCGCCGTGAGCGACCTGCTCGCGCTGCGCGCCCTCACCGAGCTGCAGAGCGCCGGGCTGGGCGTGCCGGAGGATGTCTCCGTCACCGGTTTCGACGATCTGGTCTGGGCCGGGGTGGTGACACCGGGCCTGACCACGCTGCAGATGGACATGGCCACCATCGCCCGCCACGCTGTGGCCGAGCTGCTGCGCCTCATCGAGCGCCCGGAGTCCGCGTCCGACCTGCCGCGAAGCGGCGTGCCCATGCGCCTCATCGTGCGCCAATCCGCCGGGGTCGTACGCCCGGCCAGAACCCGACCAACAGAAGGAGCAAACCCGACATGATCCGTTCCACCCTGCTCGCCGCCACGGCGCTGGCCTGCGGCACGCTCGCCGCCCAGGCCCAGGACCGCACGCTCACCATCTCCGTCTACGGCTTCGCCCAGGACGAATTCTCCGAGATCCTCTACAAGCCCTTCGAGGAGAAATGCGGCTGCGAGCTGGTCGTGGAGACCGGCAACAGCGTCGAGCGCCTCGCGAAGATGGAGGCCAACAAGGAGGCCCCGGTCATCGACATGGCCGTGCTCTCCACCCATGACGCGCTGGCCGCGAATCGCGCCGGGCTGATCGACACCATCGACACCGCGAAGCTCGCCAATTTCGACAAGCTCTACGACATCGCCAAGGACCCGCTGGGCGACGGCACGGCCGTGGGCTACACCTTCTACGCCACCTCCATCGTCTACCGCTCCGACAAGGTGACGGTGGACAGCTGGGCGGACCTCTTCTCCGACGAGTTGAAGGGCCAGGTGGCCTTCCCGAACGTCACCACCAACCAGGGCCCCCCGGCGCTGTGGATGGTCGGCAAGGCGATGGGCGAGAGCGACCCCACCCTCGCAGGCGCCATCTCGGAGGTGGGCGAGAAGCGCGACGACGTGGTGACCTTCTACGTGCGCTCCTCCCAGCTCGTGCAGCTCATGCAGCAGGAGGAGATCTGGGCCGCACCCATCGGCCGCTTTGCCTGGAAGGGCTTCGCCGACATGGACCTGCCCATCGCCTGGGCCACGCCCAAGGAAGGTCAGACCGGCGGCATGAACGTGATGGTCGTCACCAAGGGCTCGCAGAACCGCGACCTCGCGCTGGAGTTCATGGACTATTGGCTCTCCACCCCGATCCAGACCGCTCTGGCCGAGGGGCTGGTGGACAGCCCGGCCAATGCGGAGGTCGAGGTCTCGGACGACGTGGCCGACAACCTCACCTACGGCGCCGAGACGGTCGCCAGCCTCGATCTGATCCCCGCCGATGTCTGGCTCGACAACCGCGAGGGCTGGCTCTCCGAGTGGAACGCGAAGGTCGGCCAGTAACCCACTGCCCTGAAACAAAACGCGCGCCCCACACGAGGGGGCGCGCCGCCCCAAGCGCGGGAGAGGACCCAACATGTTCCAGAACAGGCGCGAAGGGCTCGCGCTGGCGCTGCCGGCGGCGGTTTTCGCCTGCGTGGTGTTCCTCGTGCCGGTGGCGATCCTGCTGTCGGAGGGGTTTCGCGGCGCGGCGGGGTTCTCGCTCACGCCATACGTGGAGTTCTTCTCCTCGGCCCTCAACCGCGCGGTGTTCCTGCGCACGCTCAAGCTCGGCGCGCTGGTGACACTGGTGGCGGCCGTGATCGGCTATGCCGCGGCCTATGCCATCGTGAACCTCTCGCCGGCAAACCGCGGCCGGGTGTTCGGCCTCGTGGTCCTGCCGTTGATGATCTCGCCGGTGGCGCGCACCTACGCCTGGCTGGTCATCCTCGGGCGCACCGGCTTCGTGAACCAGGCGCTCACCCTCGTGGGGCTCACCGACGAGCCCATCCGCTTCCTCTTCACCGAGACGGCGGTGTTCATCGGCCTGCTGCAGCTCTTCCTGCCCCTGATGATCATCTCGCTGATCTCGGCGCTCGAGAACATGCCGCGTGACGCGGTGCCCGCCGCCCGCGTGCTGGGGGCAAGCTGGCTGCAGGTGTTCACCCGGGTGATCCTGCCGCTGACGAAAGAGGGGCTGGTGATCGGCGGCACGCTGGTGTTCACCGGCTCGCTCACCGCCTACATCACGCCCGCCATCCTCGGCGGCTCCAAGGTGCTGATGCTCGAAACCCTGCTCTACCAGCGGGTTACGGTGGCCAATGACTTCGCCTCCGCCGCCGTGATCGCGATGATCCTCATCGTGATGAGCTTTTCCGCCAATCTCCTGCTCAAGCGGCTGGCCCGCGCCCGGGGGCGCTGATGAAACGCAACCTCTCCACGGTCCTCGTGCTGGGCCTCGTGCTCGCCTTCCTCATCGGGCCGTTCCTGATCATCATCGCGGCCTCGCTCTCGGCGGGCAATTCGCTCGCCTTCCCGCCACAGGGGCTGTCGCTGAAATGGGTGGCGAAGGTGTTCACGGTGGAAAGCTTCCGCGAGAGCTTCGCCACCTCGATGTTCCTCGCGGTCTTCGGCACGCTCGCGGCGCTGGCCCTCGGCGTGCCGGCCGCCTACGCGCTCAACCGCTACCGCCTGCCCTTCTCCGAGACGGTGCGCACCGTGGTCTCGGCGCCCATCATCGTGCCGGGCATCATCGTGGGCCTCGCGCTGCTGCGCTACCTCGTGATCCCCGCCGGGGTGCCGGTGATCCTCGCGCTGTTCTGCGCCCACACCGCGCTGGTGCTGCCCTACGCGGTGCGCGTGGTCTCGGCGAGCCTGGGCAACCTGCGCTCGGACATCGAGGAGGCCGCGGTGCTGCTGGGCTGCACCCGCTCCGGCGCCTTCTTCCGGGTGGTGCTGCCCAACATCCGCGGCGGCATCCTCGCCGCCTTCATCCTCGGCTTCGTGACCAGCTTCAACCAGGTGCCGGTGTCGCTGTTCCTCTCCGGCCCGGGCGTGCGCACCCTGCCCATCGACATGCTGGGCTACATGGAAATCAACTACGACCCCTCGGTGGCCGCCCTCTCGGCGCTGCTCGCCTTCATGTCGATCGGCATCGTCTTCATCGCCGAACGCTTCCTGGGATTCTCTCGCTATGTCTGACGATACCTGCCTCGCGCTCGAACGCCTCACCCTCGCTTACGGCGACACGGTTGCGGTGGACGCGCTGGACCTCACCGTGAAGCGCGGCGAGCTGATCGCCCTGCTCGGCCCCTCGGGCTGCGGCAAGACCACCACCATGCGCGCCATCGCCGGCCTGCTCGACCCGCGCTCCGGCACCATCCGGCTGGAGGGCGCCGACATCACCCGCCGCCCGGCCAACAAGCGCGAGATCGGCCTCGTCTTCCAGTCCTACGCGCTGTTCCCGCATCTCTCGGTGTTCGAGAACGTGGCCTTCGGCCTGCGCCTGCGGCGTGAGCCGCGCGCCGCGGTGGAGGCGAAGGTGGCCGAGGGGCTGCGCACCGTGGGGCTTGACCACCTCGCCGCCCGCAAGCCGGCCGAGCTCTCCGGCGGCCAGCAGCAGCGCGTGGCGCTGGCCCGCTCGCTGGTGATGGAGCCCAAGCTGCTGCTGCTCGACGAGCCGCTGTCGAACCTCGATGCCCGCCTGCGGCTGGAGATGCGCGCCGAGCTGCAGCGGGTGCAGAAGGCCTCCGGCATCACGATGATCTTCGTCACCCATGACCAGGGCGAGGCGCTGGCGCTGGCCGACCGTATCGTGGTGATGCGCGGCGGCGCCATCGAGCAGCTCGGCACGCCGGAGGAGATCTGGAACCGCCCAGCCTCCGGCTTCGTGGCCGAGTTCGTCGGCTTCGAGACCGTGCTCGGCCTGCGCGACGGCAAGCTCGACACGCCCGCCGGCCTGATGCCGGTATCCGGCGCGGTGCCGGCGGGCGCCGCGGGCCTCGCCTGGCGGCCGGGGGCGGTCACCCTCGGCGCGGGCCCGTTCGAGGGCGAGGTGCTGGGCGTGTCCTTCGCCGGCGAGACCCGTGAATACCTGCTCGACAGCCCGCTCGGCCGCATCAAGGCCGACGCGCCCGCCGGCCTCGCGATGCACGGCATCGGCGCGAAGGTCGCCTTCGATCTGCCGGCCGCCCGCGCTGCCGTGCTGCCGCGCCTCGGATGAGCCGCGCCATGACCCCGCGCCCCGAGCCTGAGCTGAACACCCCCGCCCTGCGGGCCCGCGCCGTGGCCGCCGCCAGTGGCGACGCGCCCTTCGATGTGCTGATCACCGGCGGTACGCTCATCGACATGGTGACCGGCGAGGCCCGCCCGGCGGATGTGGGGCTCACCGGCCCGCTCATCGCCTCGGTGCACCCGCAGGGCACGCGCAGGGACGCGGCCCGGATGATCGACGCCGCCGGCGCCTTCCTCTCCCCCGGGCTGATCGACACGCACATGCATGTCGAGAGTTCGATGGTCACCCCGGCGGAATATGCCCGCGCCGTGCTGCCGCGCGGCGTCACCACCTGCGTGTGGGACCCGCATGAGTTCGGCAATGTGCACGGGCTCGCGGGCGTGGATTGGGCGCTCGCCGCCGCGTCGGCCACCGACCTGCGCTTCCTCGTGCTCGCCCCCTCCTGCGTGCCCTCCGCCCCGGGGCTGGAGACGTCGGGCGCCGATTTCGACCCGGAGGTGATGCAGGCCCTGCTCGCCCGGCCCGGCATCGCCGGTATCGCCGAGGTGATGGACATGCGCGGCGTGATCGACCAGAGCCCGCGCATGGCGGGCATCGTCGGCGCCGGGCTCGCGGCCGGCAAGCTGGTCTGCGGCCATGCCCGCAGCCTCGCAGGGGCGGACCTGCAGGCTTTCGTCACAGCCGGCATCGGCTCGGACCATGAGCTGGTCTCGGGGCCGGACCTGCTGGAGAAGCTGCGCGCCGGGCTCACCATCGAGCTGCGCGGCTCGCATGACCACCTGCTGCCCGAGTTGGTGGCAGCACTCGCCACCTTGCCCGCCCTGCCGCAGACCGTGACCCTGTGCACCGACGATGTCTTCCCCGACGACCTGCACCGCGCCGGCGGGCTGGATGACGTGGTGCGCCGCCTCACCGCCTACGGCATGCCGGCGGGCCAGGCCCTGCAGGCCGCCACGCTGAACGCGGCGCGGCGGCTGGGCCGGCATGACCTCGGGCTCATCGCCCCGGGCCGGCGCGCCGACATCGTGCTCTTCGAGGATCTGGAGGGCTTCGACACCCGCGCGGTGCTCACGAGCGGCCGCGTGGTGTCGGAGGCGGGCCGCCTCACCGCGCCGCAGGCGGACACGGGTGACGCGCCCCTGCGCGGCTCGGTGCTGGTGCCCGCGCAGGAGGCTTCCGCCTTCACCACCCGGGCCGAGGGCACGCGCATCCGCCTTGCCACCATCGACCGGCCGCGCTTCACCCGCTGGGGCGAGGTGGAGGCGGAGGTGCTGGCCGGCGAGGTGCAGCTGCCCGAAGGCGCCACGCGCCTTGCGGTGATGCACCGGCACGGCCGGGCGCAGGCGCGCATGCGGGTGGGCTATCTCACCGGCTGGGGCGCCTGGCGCGGGGCCTTCTGCACTACCGTGGCGCATGACGGGCACAATCTCACCACCTTCGGCGCCGAGCCCGAGGACATGGCCGCGGCGGCGAATGCGGTGATCGCGGCGGGCGGCGGCATGGCCGTGGCGCGCGGTGGCGCGGTCGTCGCACGGCTGGCGCTGCCGCTCTCCGGCCTCGTGTCCGACCGGCCGCTGGCCGAGGTGGCGGAGGGCTTCGCCGCCCTGCGCGCCGCGATGGACAGGATCGTGGACTGGGCGCCGCCCTACCTGGTGTTCAAGGCCTGTTTCGGCGCCACGCTGGCCTGCAACGCGGGCCCCCACCAGACGGACCTCGGCATTGCCGACGTCGCCCGTGGCACGGTGCTGGCGAGCCCGGTTCTCGGGCCGGCCTGAACCGGATCGGCCGCTCCTCACGCCCGCCGGTGCGCGGGCGGTGAGCCCTGTGGTGTGGGCGCAGGGATGGGGCCGAACCGCCGGGCACCGCCACCTGCCTGCGTCGCGAGCCCTGCCGCGCCGGCCGGGCCCGCGCGGCGTTCCCGCCCGGGCCGCGGTCAGGGGGGGAGCGGTGCGGGCTGCGCGCCTCGGTCGATGAAGCGCCGGCGCACCAGGTCATGGATGATCTGCGAGGCGGGAGACAGGCTCTGCCCCGGCAGGGAGACGATGGAATAGGGCGAGATGGTGATCACCTGCGCCAGCGGCAGCGCCTCCAGCCGGGCGCCGAACTCGGCGCTGGCACCGAAGAAATCCGCCACGGAGCGGGCGACGGGCGTGATCGCGTTGGTCTGCGAGATGGTGATGAGCGTGAGCAGCAGCGAGGAGGTGGAGAGCACCTTTGCCGGCAGCGCCACGGCAAGCTGCTGCAGGCGGTCCTCCACCGTGCGGCGCAGCAGCGTGCCCTCGGGCTGCATCACCCAGTCGTAGCGCACACAATCCTCCAGCCGCACCGGGTTCTGGCGCAGCAGTGGATGGCCGGGGCGCACCACCAGGCTCACCGGTTCCTCGGCCAGGAATTCCGCGCCGTAGCGGCGCAGCTCGCGGGTGGCGGGAATGCGGCCGAGGAAGAAGTCGATCCGGCCGCTGTCGAGGATGCCGCAGAGCTCGTCCGACGTGCCCACCTCCACCGAGATGTCGATGCCCGGATAGTTCACCCGCGCCTGGCGGATGGCGGGCAGCAGGAGCTCGATCGCAGCCCCGGTGACCGCGCCGATGCGCACCCGGCCGGAGAGGCCGGAGCGCAGCTCGGTGATCTCGCGGTCCGCCTCGTCCAGCTCGCGCAGGATGGTGCGGGCGCGCCGGGCAAGGCGCTGGCCGTAGACGGTGAGCTCCACCCCCCGCCCGGTGCGCCGGTAGAGGGTGACGCCGGTCATCTCCTCCATCTCCGCGCAAAGGCGCGAGGCGGCGGGCTGGGACATGGCCAGTGCCGTGGCCGCGGCCGAGATCTGCCCCGTGCTCTCCAGCGCCGCCATCAGGCGGAGGTGCGGCAGGCGCATGCCGCGCCGGACGAGCCTGTCCTCCCGCGCCCGGGGGGCGGAATTCTCGTAATGGTTGAGCCCTTCCGGCATGTGCATCTTCCCCGCGAACTGCCTCCCGCGGGACCATTCCGCCAAGAGGTTATCCACATCTATACCATCATATGCATAACAGGATCACATAATAGAATTTGATTGCTATACGGAGGCCGACATAACGTCCAGCACGGATCCGGAGCGATAACGTTCCGTTAACTGACGGCAAGAACGACGCTTCGAATCCGAAAACGAAGACGCGAGAGACCGGCCTCAGTCGGCTGGTTCGTCACCGGGAGGAAATGATGAGATTCTTCAACACCGCGGTCGGGGCCATTGCGCTTGCCGCCGCCGCCATCGGCGGCCCGTCCTTCGCCCAGGACAAGGGCTATGTCGGCGTTGCCATGCCCACCAAGTCCTCGGCCCGCTGGATCGACGACGGCAACAACATGGTCAAGCAGCTGCAGGAAGCGGGCTACGAGACCGACCTGCAGTACGCAGAAGACGACATCCCGAACCAGCTCGCGCAGATCGAGAACATGATCACCAAGGGTGTGAACGTTCTGGTGATCGCAGCCATCGACGGCACCACCCTCTCCAACGCGCTGGAGAACGCCGCCGCCTCCGACATCCCGGTGATCGCCTATGACCGGCTGATCCGCGATTCCGAGAACGTGGATTACTACGCCACCTTCGACAACTTCCAGGTGGGCGTGCTGCAGGCCCAGTCGCTCGTGGACGCGCTGTTCAAGGACGGGGCCACCGGCCCGTTCAACATCGAGCTTTTCGGCGGCTCGCCGGACGACAACAATGCCTATTTCTTCTACAACGGCGCGATGTCGGTGATCCAGCCGCTCATCGACGAGGGCAAGCTGGTGGTGAAATCCGGCCAGATGGGCATGGACAAGGTCGGCACCCTGCGCTGGGACGGCTCCGTCGCCCAGGCCCGCATGGACAACCTGCTCTCCGCCCATTACACGAACGACCGCGTTGACGCGGTGCTCTCGCCCTATGACGGGCTCTCCATCGGCATCATCTCCTCGCTCAAGGGCGTGGGTTACGGCACCGCCGAGCAGCCGATGCCCTACATCTCCGGACAGGACGCCGAGGTGCAGTCGGTCAAGGCCATCCTGCGCGGCGACCAGTATTCCACCATCTTCAAGGACACCCGTGAACTGGCCCGCGTCACCGTGGGCATGGTCAACGCGCTGCTGAAGGGCGACGAGCCCGAGATCAACGACACCGAGACCTACGACAACGGCATGAAGGTGGTTCCGGCCTACCTGCTCAAGCCGGTCCTGGTGACGAAGGACAACTGGAAAGAGGTCCTGATCGGCAGCGGCTACTACACCGAAGACGAGATCGAATGACACCGCGGCAGGGCGTGCGGACCACCGCGCGCCCTGCCGAACCGGCACGTCCGTGAGCGGCGGGAGCGGTCCCGCCGGACGGCGCAGCCTTGTCCAGCGGGGGCGCGAATGGATACCATTCTGGAAATGCGCAACATCACCAAGACCTTTCCTGGTGTGAAGGCGCTCGACAACGTGAACATGAAGGTCCGCCGCGGCGAGATCCACGCGCTTTGCGGGGAGAACGGCGCCGGCAAGTCCACCCTGATGAAGATCCTCTCCGGGGTCTATCCCCACGGCTCCTACGAGGGTGCGATCTTCTACGAGGGGCAGGAGAAGGCTTTCCGCGGCATCAATGACAGCGAGGACGAGGGCATCGTCATCATCCACCAGGAACTCGCGCTGGTGCCGCAGCTTTCCATCGCCGAGAACATCTTCCTCGGCAACGAATGCGCGAAGAACGGCGTGATCGACTGGTCGGAGACCTACCGACGCACCGCGGAGCTGCTGGCGCGCGTGGGGCTGAAGGACAGCCCGCGCACGAAGATTTCCGACCTTGGCCTGGGCAAGCAACAGCTGGTGGAGATCGCGAAGGCGCTGGCCAAGGACGTGAAGCTGCTCATCCTCGACGAGCCCACCTCCTCGCTCAACGAGAAGGACAGCGCGGCGCTGCTCGAGCTGTTGCTCGACTTCAAGCGCAAGGGCATCTCGGCCATCCTGATCAGCCACAAGCTCAACGAGGTCGGCCATGTGTCGGACTCCATCACCGTGCTGCGCGACGGCCAGTCCGTCAGCACGCGCGAGGTGGTGCCGGGCCAGGTCTCCGAGGACGAGATCATCCGCGAGATGGTCGGCCGCTCGCTCTCCGACCGCTACCCCCCGCGCGATCCGAAGATCGGCGAGGTGCTGATGGAGGTGAAGAACTGGAACGTGCGCGACCCCCAGCATGCCGAGCGCATGGCGGTGGACGACGTGTCCTTCACCGTGCGCGCCGGCGAGGTGGTGGGCATCGCGGGGCTGATGGGCGCCGGGCGCACCGAGCTCGCGATGAGCATCTTCGGCAAGTCCTGGGGCACCGGCATCAGCGGCACGGTGGAGATGCGCGGCCAGCCGGTGGACACCTCCAGCGTGAAGAAGGCCATCGCCGCGGGCATCTGCTACGTGACGGAGGACCGCAAGTCCCTCGGCCTGGTGCTGGACGATTCCATCCGCCACAACACCACGCTGGCGAACCTGGAGGGCGTGTCCGAGCGCGGCGTCATCGATAACGCGCGCGAGGTCTCGGTGGCCGAGGACTACCGCAGGCGGCTGAACGTGAAATCCTCGGGCATCGCCCAGGCCACGAAGAACCTCTCGGGCGGCAACCAGCAGAAGGTGGTGCTGGGCAAGTGGCTGTTCGCCGACCCGCAGATCCTGATCCTCGACGAGCCCACCCGCGGCATCGACGTGGGCGCCAAGTACGAAATCTACACCATCATCCGCGACCTCGCCGCCTCGGGCCGGGGGATCCTCGTGATCTCCTCGGAAATGCCCGAACTGCTGGGCATCTGTGACCGCGTCTACGTGATGAACGAAGGGCGGTTCCTGGGCCAGATGCAGGCGGCCGAGGCCAGCCAGGAGAAAATCATGAGCATGATCATCCGTGCCGACGGGAGGGCCGCATGAGCGACGAAACCATCCAGCAGGGCGGGGCCGCGGGCGGCTCGTCCTTCGGCTTCATCCGCAACCACATGCGCGAGTACGGCATTCTCGTCGCCCTCGTGGTCATCATGGCGCTGTTCCAGGTGCTCACCGGCGGCATCCTGCTGCGCCCGGTGAACCTCACCAACCTGCTGCTGCAGAACTCCTACATCGTCATCATGGCGGTGGGGATGATGCTGGTCATCGTCTCGGGCAACATCGACCTCTCGGTGGGCTCGGTGCTGGGCTTCGTCGGCGCGCTCTGCGCGGTGATGACCGTGCAATGGGGCGTGAACTGGTTCCTCGCCTCCATCGCCTGCCTCATCGTGGGCGGCGTGATCGGGGCGGCGCAGGGCTACTGGGTGGCCTACTGGAAGATCCCCTCCTTCATCGTCACGCTCGCGGGCATGCTGGTGTTCAAGGGCCTGTCGCTCTGGCTGCTCGACGGCGCCTCGGTGGGCCCGTTCCCGGCGAGCTTCGGCAAGATCGCCTCGGGCTTCATTCCCGACGTCGTGTCGATGAAGGGCTTCTCCGTGCTCTCGCTCATCCTCGGCGTGGCGACCACGGCCATCATGCTCTACCTCTCCTTCCGCGCGCGCGCCCGCGCCGAGCGCGGCGGCGCGGCAGACGAGCCCTTCGCCTTCTTCATCGGCAAGAACCTGGTGATCGCGGCGGCCCTGCTCTACATGACCTGGACGCTGGCGGATTTCCGCGGCTTCCCGAACGTGCTCATCATCATGGCGCTGTTGATCGCGGTCTATTCCTTCGTGACCACCCGCACCGTGACCGGCCGGCGCATCTACGCG
Organism: Paroceanicella profunda; assembly: GCF_005887635.2. GTDB lineage: Bacteria > Pseudomonadota > Alphaproteobacteria > Rhodobacterales > Rhodobacteraceae > Paroceanicella > Paroceanicella profunda. The sequence continues at coordinate 311,144 of NZ_CP040819.1, forward strand.
CTCGGCGGCAACGAGGGCGCCACCCGCCTCTCCGGCGTGGACACCAAGCGCCTCACCTTCCTCACCTTCGTGAACATGGGGGTGCTCACCGCCCTCGCCGGCCTCGTCTTCGCCGCGCGGCTGAACACCGCGACGCCGAAATCCGGCCTCGGCTTCGAGCTGGACGTGATCGCGGCCTGCTTCATCGGCGGCGCGTCGATGTCGGGCGGCGTTGGCACCGTGGTCGGCGCCGTGGTCGGGGCCTTCATCATGGGGGTCATGAACAACGGCATGTCCATTCTGGGCATCGGCATCGACTACCAGCAGGTGATCAAGGGCCTGGTGCTGCTCGCCGCCGTCATCTTCGACGTCTACAACAAGAACAAGGCCTGAGGGCCGGAGGAATCACGAACATGCTCATTTCCCAGATCAAGGACCCGTCCGGCACGCTGCGCGTCGTGGTGCGCAACGGCACAGAGGCCTACATCGTGCGGGATGCGGCTTCGGTCTACGAGATCGCCCGGCACTGCATCTCCACCGGCTCGAAGATGATCGAGCAGATCAACGCCCTCGGCTTCGGCGAGGCCGTGGACCTGGAGCGCGCCTATGAGGAGGGCCGCGTGATGCTGCCCATCACGCATCCGGACGCCACGCACATGCACATCACCGGCACCGGGCTCACCCATCTCGGCTCCGCCTCCACCCGCTCGGCCATGCACGAGAAGGACAAGGCCGCCACCGAGGAGGAGGTGCTGACGGACTCGATGAAGATGTTCCGCATGGGGCTGGAGGCCGGCCGGCCGAAGCCGGGCGAGGTGGGCGTGCAGCCCGAATGGTTCTACAAGGGCAACGGCCATGCCGCCGTGGCCCCGGGCGCGCCCCTCGTCTCGCCCGCCTTCGCGGAGGACGGCGGCGAGGAGCCGGAGATCGCCGGCATCTACGTGAACGGGCCGGACGGCACCCCCTACCGGCTGGGCTTCGCGCTGGCCAACGAGTTCTCCGACCACGTGACCGAGCGGCAGAACTACCTGTTCCTCGCCCATTCCAAGCTGCGCCCCTGCTCCTTCGGCCCCGAGATGCTGCTGGGCGAGCCGCCGGCCGACATCTCCGGCACCTCGCGCATCCTGCGCGACGGCAAGGCCTATTGGGAGAAGCCGTTCCTCTCCGGCGAGAAGAACATGTCCCACACCATCGCGAACCTGGAGCATCACCACTTCAAGTACGGCATCTTCCGCGCCCCGGGCGACGTGCACGTGCACATGTTCGGCACCGCCACGCTCTCCTTCGCGGACAAGATCTCCGTGGCGCCGGGCGACGTGTTCGAGATGGAGGCCGGCGCCTTCGGCCTGCCCCTGCGCAACCCGCTGGCCGTGGCCGCCCCCGTGCCCGCCTCGGGCGGCGCCTATGCCGTCGCCACCCTCTGACCCTTCTCACTCCGACTGGACACCAGACCGATGACCTTCACACCCGCCGCCTGGCCCCGCCGCCTCCGTTCGCAGGAATGGTATGGCGGTGACAGCCGGGACAACATCTACCACCGCTCCTGGATGAAGAACCAGGGCCTGCCGGCCGACCTGTTCGACGGCCGCCCCGTGATCGGCATCTGCAACACCTGGTCCGAGCTCACCCCCTGCAACGCCCATCTGCGCGACCTGGCGCAGAAGGTGAAGAACGGCATCTACGAGGCCGGCGGCCTGCCGGTGGAGTTCCCGGTGTTCTCGCCGGGCGAAAGCTCGCTGCGCCCCACGGCGATGATGTACCGCAACCTTTGCGCCATGGACGTGGAGGAGGCGCTGCGCGCCAACCCGGTGGACGGCGTGGTGCTGATGGTGGGCTGCGACAAGTCCACGCCCGCGCTGCTGATGGGCGCGGCCTCGGCCGATATCCCGGCCATCGTGGTCACCGGCGGGCCGATGCTCAACGGCTGGTTCCGCGGAGAGCGGGTGGGCTCGGGCACCGCGCTATGGCAGATGTCCGAGGCGATCAAGGCGGGCGAGATGACCCGCGACGATTTCCTCGAGGCCGAGATCGCGATGTCGCGCAGCCCGGGCTCGTGCAACACCATGGGCACGGCCTCGTCGATGGCGAGCATGGCCGAGGCGCTCGGCATGGCGCTCTCGGGCAATGCCGCCATCCCGGCGGTGGACGCGCGCCGCCGCGTGATGTCCCAGCTCACCGGCAGGCGCATCGTGCAGATGGTCAAGGACGACCTGAAACCCTCTGACATCCTTACGAAAGAAGCGTTCGAGAACGCCATCCGCACCAATGGCGCCATCGGCGGCTCCACCAATGCGGTGGTGCATCTGCTCGCCATCGCGGGCCGCGTGGGCATCGACCTCAGCCTCGATGACTGGGACGCGCAGGGCCGCAACATCCCCACCATCGTGAACCTGATGCCCTCGGGCGAATACCTGATGGAGGAGTTCTTCTATGCCGGCGGCCTGCCGGTGGTGCTGAAGGCCCTGCTCGACAGCGGCCGCCTGCATGGCGGGGCGCTCACCGTCTCGGGCAGGACCATGGCCGAGGAAGTCTCGGAGGTGAAGAACTGGAACGAGGATGTCATCCGCCCGCTCGACCGCCCGCTCACCGAGCATGGCGGCATCGCGGTGCTGCGGGGCAACCTCGCGCCGCTGGGCGCGGTGCTCAAGCCCTCGGCGGCCTCGCCGGAGCTGATGAAGCATCGCGGCCGGGCGGTGGTGTTCGAGGATATCGACGACTACAAGGCCAAGATCAACGACGAGAGCCTTGATATCGACGAGACCTGCATCATGGTCATGAAGAACTGCGGGCCCCGCGGCTACCCCGGCATGGCCGAGGTGGGCAACATGGGCCTGCCGCCGAAGGTGCTGCGCAAGGGGATCAAGGACATGATCCGCATCTCGGACGCGCGCATGTCCGGCACCGCCTATGGCACCGTGGTGCTGCACGTGGCGCCGGAGGCCGCTGCCGGCGGCCCGCTCGCCATCGTGCAGAACGGCGACATGATCGAGATCGACGTGGAGGCCCGCCGCCTGCACCTCGACGTGCCGCAAGAGGAGATCGACGCGCGACTGGCCGCCTGGGCCTCGCCGATCCGGACCCCGAAGGGCGGCTATGCGCAGCTCTTCCACGACCATGTCCTGGGCGCGGACAAGGGAGCCGATTTCGACTTCCTGATCGGCTGCCGGGGACATGAGGTCCCGCGCGACTCGCACTGAGGAGACGAGATGAGCAAGGAGCCCTGGAAGGTCGCTGTCGTTGGCCTCGGCAAGATCGCCAACGACCAGCACCTGCCCTCCATCGCCCGGCTGCCGGACTACACGTTCGCCGCCTCGGTGAGCCGGTCGGGCGGCGTGGAGGGAGTGGAGAACTTCACCGAGCTGGACGCGCTGCTTGCCGCGCGCCCGGACATCGAGGTGATCTCGCTCTGCGTGCCGCCGCAGGTGCGCTACGAGATGGCCCGCGCGGCGCTGGAGGCCGGGCGGCACGTGATGCTGGAAAAACCCCCCGGCGCCACGCTGGGGGAGGTGGAGGACCTCTCCTCCCTCGCCGCCGAGCGCGGGTTGGTGCTCTATGCCACCTGGCATTCGCGCCACGCCCCCGCCGTGGGACCGGCGAAGGCCTGGATCGCGGAGCGCAGCCCTTCGGCCGTGCGCATCAACTGGAAGGAGGACGTGCGCGAGTGGCACCCCGGCCAGCAGTGGATCTGGGAGCCCGGCGGGCTGGGGGTCTTCGACCCCGGCATCAACGCGCTCTCGATGCTGACCGCGATCTGGCCGATGCCGATCCGCCTCGTCTCCGCCGAGCTGGGCTTCCCGGAGAACCGCGCCACCCCCATCCGCGCCGACCTCGCCCTGCGCGACCCGGCGGGAACCCCGATGGAGGTCGCCTTCGACTGGGCGCATGAGGGCCCGCCGCTGTGGGACCTGGAGGTGGACGCCTCCGGCGAGACGCTGAAGCTCTCGGGCGGCGGCAAGCGCATGGAGGTTGACGGGCGGCTGGTGCTCGAGGAACCGGAGGCAGAATACGACGGTCTTTACCGCGAATTCGCCGGCCTCCTTGACACCGGCGCCCGGAATGTCGACGTCACACCCTTGCGCATCGTCGCCGATGCCTTCCTGACCGGCCGGATCACCCACACCGCGCCGTTCCACGACTGAACACACGGACACCCGTCAGGGGCCGGCCTGCCGTGAGGGCGGGCCGGCCCCGGCGGTACGCACAGGAGACAGTCATGACAGACAGCTACATCCCCACCGGCCGGCATCTGATTGCCGGGGAGTGGATCACCTCCCCCGCCACCTTCGAGTCCGACCCGGTGAGCGGGCCGAAGGCCACCATCAGCCTCGCCACCGCGGCCGACGTGGACAGCGCTGTTCAGGCGGCCGAGGAAGCCTTCTGGACCTATGGCTACACCACGCGGGAGGAGCGCGCGGTCTTCCTGGAAAAGATCGCCGAGGAGATCGAGGCGCGCGGCGCGAAGATCACCGATATCGGCACCCGCGAGACCGGCCTGCCCGCCGGGCGCCTGGAGGGCGAGCGCGGCCGCACCACCGGCCAGCTCCGCCTGTTCGCAGCGCATATCCGCAAGGGCGATTACCTGGACCGCCGCTACGACAAGGCCCTGCCCGACCGCCAGCCGATGGCGCGCCCGGACATCCGGCTGATGGAGCGCCCGCTCGGCCCCGTGGGCGTGTTCGGCGCCTCGAACTTCCCGCTCGCCTTCTCCACCGCGGGCGGTGACACCGCCTCCGCCCTCGCCGCCGGCTGCCCGGTGGTCGTGAAGGGCCACCCGGCGCATCCCGGCACCGGCGAGATCGTGGCCGAGGCCATCGACGCGGCCATCCGCGCCTGCGGCCTGCCGGCCGGCGTGTTCTCTCTCGTGCAGTCCAACACCCGTGAGGCCGGCGAGGCGCTGGTCCAGCACCCGCTGATCACTGCCGTTGGCTTCACCGGCTCGCTCGGCGGCGGACGCGCGCTCTACAACCTCGCCTGCGCCCGGCCGAACCCCATCCCGTTCTACGGTGAGCTCGGCTCGGTGAACCCGATGTTCGTGCTGCCCGAGGCGCTTGCCGCGCGCGGCACCGAGATCGCCTCCGGCTGGGCCGGCTCGCTCACCATGGGCGTGGGGCAGTTCTGCACCAATCCCGGCGTGGCCGTGCTGCTCGACGGCGCCGATGCCGATGCCTTCGAGAAGGAAGCCGGCGCCGTGCTCTCGGGCACCGATGCCCAGCCGATGCTGGTCGGCGGCATTGCCGATGCCTACCGCTCGGGCCGCGACATGCTGGCCGGACAGGAGGGCGTGCGTCAGGCGCTGTGTTCCTCCGGCGAGGGCCGCCGCAACGCGCCCGACCTGCTGGTGACCACCGGTGAGGCCTTCCTCGCCGATCCGAAGCTGCACACGGAAGTGTTCGGCCCGCTGGGCCTGATGGTCCGCGCCGCCGACGCGGGCGAGATGCTCGACATCGCGCGCAGCCTCGAGGGCCAGCTCACCTGCACCCTGCAGATGGACGCGGGCGACACCGAGCTGGCGGGGGACCTGATGCCGGTGCTGGAGCGCAAGGCCGGCCGGATCCTGGCCAACGGCTTCCCCACCGGGGTCGAGGTCTGCGATGCGATGATGCATGGCGGGCCATACCCGGCGGCCACCTCGCACACCACCTCGGTGGGCACGCTGGCGATCCGCCGCTTCCTGCGGCCGGTGAGCTATCAGAACATCCCCGAGGGCCTGCTTCCCGCCGACCTCCAGGGCTCCGCGGAATGAGCGGCGCGCCGGAGATCCGTGCCCTCGGCGCTCCGGCGGCGACCCTGGGCGAAGGCCCCTCCTGCGACCCCCTCACGGGGGTCGTGACCTGGTTCGACATCCTCGGCAAGACGCTCTACGAGCATGACCCGGAGGCCGGCACCACCCGCACCCACGCGTTGCCGATGCGCTGCAGCGCCCTCGCGGCGGTGGACGCGGAACGCCAGCTCGTGGTGTCGGAAGCCGGCCTGTTCCTGCGTGACCGCGCCAGTGGCGCGCTGAGCCTGCACCGCCCGCTGGAGGCGGACCGGCCGGACACCCGCTCCAACGATTCCCGCACCCACCCCTCCGGCGCCTTCTGGATCGGCACCATGGGGATCGACGCGGCCCCCGGCGCCGGGGCGATCTACTGGTACCGCGCGGGGGAGATCCGCCGCCTGTTCGACGCCATCACCGTGCCGAACGCCATCTGCTTCTCGCCCGACGGGCGCACCGGCTATTTCACCGACACCCCGACCGGCATCATCAACCGTGTCGCCCTTGACCCGGCCACCGGCCTGCCCGTCGGCGCCCCGGACCCCTTCGACACCGGCCACGGCCGGGGCGAGCCGGACGGCGCGGTGGTTGACGCGGACGGCTGCCTCTGGGTGGCGCGCTGGGACGGCGGCTGCCTGGAGCACCTCTCGCCCGAGGGCGCGCTGATCGCCACCATCGACCTGCCGGTGACCCGGCCCACTTGCCCGGTGTTCTTCGGGGCGGGGGCGGGGCGGATGATCCTCACCTCGGCGCGCGAGGGGCTGGGCCCGGACGCCCTTGCCGCCACGCCGCAGGCCGGGTGCAGCTTCGAGATCCGCCTCGCCACGCCCTTCTCCGGCAAGCTGGACGCGCCGGTGGCACTCGCGCCCTGAGGCGCCGCCGTCACGCGCGCCCCGACGCGCGGGCGGCAGGCCGCGGGCCCGGGAGGTCAGGCGCTGGGCCCGGGCACCGGACGGTCCGTGCCGGGTTCCGGGCTCCGGATCGCGCCGTGAGCTCCGGATGACGGTTCTCATGGTACCGGCAAGGGGGGATGCGGAGCCCTGGCGCGCCGGGTCCGGATCCTGCCGCCGGAGTTCCCTTCCCCGCGCCGCCGTTCGGGCTCACAGGGCAGCGGAGTGCTCGGCATAGCGTCCCGGAGCCGCCTCGCGCATCCCTCGCCCGGCGCCCCCGGAGGAACTTCAGCAAGCGCTGCTCCGCGGGCGTGCACTCGAAACAGCCCGCCGGCTCAGCCCGGACGGGTGGGCAACCGGCCGTCCTCGTCGATGAGGGTCACCTGCGCCGGCGTCCCCGGCCCCCAGGCCCAGAACACGATGTTGTCCTCCGCGGGCATTGCACCGGCGGCGAAGCTGGGCACGCGCAGCGCGGCATAGCCGGCGGCGGCGAGGCGCAGGGCCAGCGCCTGGCTGGCAGGCACCCGGCCCTCCAGCATCTCGCGGTTCCAGGCCGGGCAGTCGAGATCTGCGGGGCGCAGGCCCTCGGCGGCCCGGGCGGCGGGGTCGGTGGCGTCGAAGAGCGCGTCCGTCTCCACCGCGTAGGCGCACAGGGTGAGCGGCTGCATCGGGCGGCCCAGCGGGCTCGCCTCGCGGATGGCGCCGAGCGGGGTGAGCGCGGTGTAGAGCGCCGGCGTGCCGGGCGGGTTGAACCGGCCGCCAAAGCGCCGCGCTCCCTCGCCCGAGAGCGGCGCCCAGGCCCATTGCGGGTTGTGCGCCCGGTAGACGAGCCCTTCGAAACGCACGGCAGCGGCAGGCATCGGCGGATCTCCGTCAGGTCGGGCGGCGTGAGGCGGGGGTGGCTGACAGGCGCTCGGGCAGGAGCCGTTCGGGCTTCCGCAACAAGGCCGAAGGGGCCGGGACATCTGCGAACCGACCTCGGTTGGCTCCGGTCCGGGCGACAGGGACGCGCCCGTGAAGCCTGCCTCGCGCCAGCAGGAGACGACGGCCCGGGAGAGGGGTCATTCCCGCGCCGGCCGACCCGGCACGAAGGAGATCTCCAGCGTCTTCGCCCTGATGAAGCCGTCCATCCCGTAGCAGGGGAGCAATTCGATTTCGATGTCGTCCTCATCCTGCGGCAGGCTGTGGTGGCCGGCACGGCCCCTGTCTTTTGCGCGTTGGAGGATGAGGCCCGCGATGACGTTCTGGCTGCTGAAGCCGTCCAGTTGAAGGTCCACGATGCCAGTCATGCTGAACGTCACGACTGCGTGCCTGTCCAGCCTGAAATAACCGTCGGAGGTGCGCTCGCCCGTCCTGATCCAGCCATGTATCCTCAGGGCGCTGCTTCCGGCGCTGTCGAGCGACAGGCTGACGATTTCGGCGTCATGAAAGGTCGGAACCTCTCCGAACCAGTTCAGAAGCGCATCGCCCCCGGGAAAATCCGAATATTTCATGTATGACGGCCCCGATGTCGCTTGCCTTCAGATATCGATGCGACGGAGCGTGCCGCCCGGGCAGGCGGGGGACCGCCCCGCGCACGCGTCAGGCATAGCCGCCGGCCATCACCCGGTCGAGCCAGGCATGCACCTGGTCGGCATGGCCCTCGCGCACCAGCTGGTCGGGGGTCATGCCGCCGAAGCCGGCCAGGGGCTCGGAGCGGAACCAGGCATAGGCGGCCAGTTGCGAGCCGGCCACTGCCTCCACCCGGTTCAGGATCTCGACCATCTCGCGCAGCCGTGTCTGGGTCTTGCGGGCCGAAATGCGTGAGGCGCGAGAAAAGGCGTCCTGCCCCAGCCCCAGCGTGCTGGCAATCTCGGTGCGCGTGGTGCGCAGCGCGGTGGCGATGCGGGCCGGGGAAAACACCCGGCCTTCGATGTACTGCGCAATCTGCATGGCGAGACCTCATGTTTGCTTACGCAAGATAGCGTCAGGAAACCTGTGTTTCAAGTCACCCTGCGCCGGTCTCCGCGGTGGCGCCCCGACCGGGCAGGCAGATGAGCGTCTGCTGCCCGGCGGCGACCAGGCGCCCGGGGCCCTCCGTGCCCTCATGGGCCGAGACCTCGAGCTGGCAGACGGTCAGCGTGCGCCCGGCGCGCAGCACCCGGCCCTCGGCCACGAGATGGGTGCCCTGCGCGGGCGCGAGCAGGTTCAGCTTGAACTCCACGGTCAGCACCTCGCTGCCCGGCGGGAACACCGTCAGCCCCGCGTAGCCACCGGCGGAATCCGCGATCGAGGACGTGCCGCCGGCGTGGAAATACCCGTGCTGCTGGGTGAGTTCCGGGCGGTAGGGCAAGGCGATGCACACCAGCCCGTGCGCCACGCGGCTGAGCCGGGCGCCAAGATGGGCCATGAGGCCCTGCCGGGCGAAACTGTCGCGCACCCGGGCCTCGGCCTCCGGGTCCGGCGCCGCTCCGATGCTGGCATTGGGTGTCATTGCCCTTCCCTCCCGCTGGCCGGTTCCGCTGACGCCGGCGTGTCCCTCGCGCCCCCGCTGCGGCGTCTCCCGGCCGCGCGGCACCGTGCCCGGCCCGCGCGGGAGCGCCAGTTAACCACGGCGCCACGGCGCGGCGCACCGGAAATCTGCGCCGCCTTACACCGAACCGGCGGAGACCCCGGCTGCGGGCGCCGCGTCGGGCTTCGCCGGGGCCGGATCGTCGGAGGCGGGGCGTACGAGGGTGCGGCGCACCGCGTCGCGCCAGCCGGCGTGGCGGGCTTCGCGCGTCTGCGCGCTCATCTCGGGCTGGAACCGGCGCTCCAGCGCCCAGCTCTGCGCGAACTCCTCCGGCCCGGGGCAGAGGCCGGCCTGCATCGCGGCCAGGAAGGCGGCGCCGAGCGCGGTGGTTTCCTTGACCACCGGCCGGTCCACCGGGGCGCCCAGCATGTCGGCGAGGAACTGCATGGACCAGTCGGAGGCGGACATGCCGCCGTCCACCCGAAGCACCGTCTCGGCGGAGCCCTTCCAGTCTCCGCGCATGGCGTCGAACAGGTCCCGCGTCTGGTAGGCGACGCTCTCCAGCGCGGCGCGCGCCAGTTCCGCAGGGCCCGTGGCCCGGGTGATACCGTAGATCGCGCCGCGGCACTCCGCATCCCACCAGGGGGCGCCGAGGCCGGTGAAGGCGGGCACCATGTAGAGGGAGGAGGCCGGGTCCGCCACCTCCGCGAGCCCTTGGGTTTCAGAGGCTTCACGGATGATCTTCAACCCGTCTCTCAGCCATTGCACCACCGCTCCGGCGATGAAGATGGAACCCTCCAGCGCGTAGGTGGGTTTGCCGCCGAGCTGATAGGCGATGGTGGTGAGCAGGCGGTTCTGCGAGGTGACCGGCTTCTCACCGGTGTTGAGCAGCGCGAAGCAGCCGGTGCCGTAGGTGCTCTTGAGCATGCCGGGCCGGAAGCAGGCCTGGCCCACCGTGGCGGCCTGTTGGTCTCCCGCCACGCCGAGAATGGGGATGGGGCGGCCGAAGAGATCGGCCCGGGTCATGCCGAAGGCGGCGGCACTGTCGCGCACCTCCGGCAGCATGGCGGCGGGGATGTCCAGCAGCTTCAGCAGGTCCTCGTCCCAGCAGCCGCGGTGGATGTCGTAGAGCATGGTGCGCGCGGCGTTGGTGGCGTCCGTCACATGGGCCGCGCCGCCGGTGAGCTTCCAGATCAGGTAGGTGTCCACGGTGCCGAACATCAGCGCGCCGGCCTTCGCGCGGGCGCGCGCGCCCTCCACATGGTCGAGGATCCAGGCCAGCTTGGTGGCGGAGAAATAGGGGTCCAGCCGCAGGCCGGTGCGCTCGGCCACCAGGGCCTCGCAGCCCTCCTCGCGCAGGCGGCGGCAGAAATCGGCGGTGCGCCGGTCCTGCCAGACGATGGCGCGATGGATGGGGCGGCCGGTGGCGCGCTCCCAGACCAGGGTGGTCTCACGCTGGTTGGTGATGCCGATGGCGGCGATGTCGGAGGGGCCCAGGCCGGCGCGCTCCAGCGCCTCGCGGCAGGTGCCCGCGGTGGTGGACCAGATGTCCTCGGGCGCGTGCTCCACGCAGCCGGAGGCGGGGAAATGCTGGGCGAATTCCTCCTGCCCCACCGCCTTCACCTGCAAGGCCTCGTCGAAGACGATGGCGCGGCTGGAGGTGGTGCCCTGGTCGATGGCGAGCACATGGGTCATGGGAGGGGCTCCGGTGTGCGGAAAGGGTCGGGAGAGCCCGGCGCGGGCCGGGGGAAGGCCCGCGCCGGGCGGGATAGGGCGGCGCGCGGGGGGCGCCGCCCGGGCCTGCTCACTGCTGCCAGGACTTGATGAGCTCGTCGTAGCTCACGGTCTGCGGCGCAGGCTTCTCGTTGTCGAGCTTCGGCTTCGGCGCGCCGGGCTGTGCCAGCCAGTAGTCGGCGCCCTCCTCGTCGTTCAGCTTCGGCCCGAGGTCACCCTGGATGCCGGCCCGCTCGAGGCGGGAAAGCACCTTCTCCTGCGCTTCGCACAGGCTGTCGAGGGCCTCCTGCGCGGTCTTGGCGCCGGAGGAGGCATCACCGATGTTCTGCCACCAGAGCTGGGCGAGCTTGGGGTAGTCCGGGATGTTGGTGCCGGTCGGTGTCCACTGGGTGCGGGCGGGCGAGCGGTAGAACTCCACCAGTCCGCCGAGTTTGGGCGCGCGCTCGGTGAAGCTCTCGTCCTCCACGGTCGACTTGCGGATGAAGGTCAGCCCCTCGTGGGACTTCTTCACGTCCACGGTCTTGGAGGTGACGAACTGGGCGTAGAGCCAGGCCGCCTTGGCGCGGTCCACCGGGGTGGATTCCATCAGCGTCCAGGAACCCGCGTCCTGATAGCCCACCTTCATGCCCTCTTCCCAGTAGGCGCCGTGCGGGCTGGGGGCGAGACGCCATTTCGGCGTGCCGTCCTCGTTGACCACTGGCAGGCCCGGCTCCACCAGAGAGGAGACGAAGGTGGTGTACATGAACATCTGCTGGGCGATGTTGCCCTGCGCGGGCACGGGGCCTGCCTCCGAGAAGGTCATGCCGGCGGCTGCGGGCGGCGTGTATTTCTTCAGCCACTCGATGTATTTCTCGATGGCATAGACCGCCGCGGGAGAGTTGGTCGCCCCGCCGCGCGCCATGCACGAGCCCACGGGCTGGGACTTCTCGTTCACCCGGATGCCCCATTCGTCCACCGGCAGGCCGTTCGGGGTGCCCTTGTCGCCTTCGCCGGCCATGGAGAGCCAGGCATCGGTGAAGCGCCAGCCGAGCGAGGGGTCCTTCTTGCCGTAGTCCATGTTGCCATAGACCTTCTGGCCGTCCAGTTCCTTGCCGGTGAAGAACTCCGCGATGTCCTCATAGGCGGACCAGTTGACCGGCACGCCGAGATCGTAGCCGTATTTCTCCTTGAACTCGGCCATCAGCTCGGGGTTCGTGAACCAGTCGTACCGGAACCAGTAGAGGTTCGCGAACTGCTGGTCGGGAAGCTGGTACAGCTCGCCGTCCGGGCCGGTGGTGAAGGACAGGCCCATGAAATCGTCGAGGTCGAGGGTGGGCGAGGTCACGTCCGCGCCTTCGCCGGCCATCCACTTGGTCAGGTCGCGGGCCTGCTTGTAGCGCCAGTGGGTGCCGATGAGATCGGAATCATTGATGTAGGCGTCGTAGATGTTCTCGTTCGACTGCATCTGCGTCTGCAGCTTCTCGACCACGTCTCCCTCGCCGATGAGGTCATGGGTGAGGTTGATGCCGGTGATCTCGGAGAAGGCGCGCGCCAGGGTCTTGGACTCGTATTCATGCGTGGCGATGGTTTCGGAAACCACGCGGATGTCCATGCCCTTGAACGGCTCGGCGGCCTTCATGAACCATTCCATCTCCGCCTTCTGCTCCGCTTCGGAGAGGGTGGAGGGCTGGAATTCGGGCAGCCATTTCTCGATGGCCGCCTCGTCGGCCCATGCGCCGGAGGACCCGGCGATGAGCGCCACCATGGCGGCGGTGGCCCGGAATGCGGTTTTCATTGTTCTTTCCTCCCGTTTGCAACTGTGTCCGGACCCTGCGCCCTTGCGCCCGGCCCGACCGGACTGGTTCAGGCCCAGCGGAACATTGCCGCCGCCCAGACCAGGCAGATGATGAGGGCGCCCCAGAGTGGGGCCCCGAAAAGCGCCAGCCAGATCAGGCAGATGAACGCCGATCCGAGCAGGCTGATGAAGAAGCGGTCTCCCGGGGTGGTCTCGAAGTGGAAGATCCCCATGCGCGGCGCCTGCGGCGCCACGATCCCCCAGACGAGCATTCCGATGAGCATCAGGGCGATCACGCCGAAGAACAGCGCGGTCTCCGGGGTCCAGGCCATCCATGCCATAGCGTGTGTCCTCCTCAGACCCGGCCCAGGGCGAAGCCCTTGGCGATGTAATTGCGCACGAAGTAGATCACGAGCGCGCCGGGGATGATGGTGAGCACCCCGGCCGCCGCCAGCACGCCCCAGTCCAGCCCCGAGGCGGAAACGGTACGCGTCATCGTCGCCACGATCGGCTTTGCGTTCACCGAGGTGAGGGTGCGCGAGAGCAGCAGCTCCACCCAGGAGAACATGAAGCAGAAGAAGGCCGCCACGCCGATGCCGCTCGCCACCAGCGGCATGAAGATCTTCACGAAGAACTTCGGGAAGGAGTAGCCGTCGATGTAGGCGGTCTCGTCGATCTCCTTCGGCACGCCGGACATGAACCCCTCCAGGATCCACACCGCCAGCGGTACGTTGAACAGGCAATGCGCCAGCGCCACGGCGATATGCGTGTCGAACAGGCCGATGGAGGAGTAGAGCTGGAAGAACGGCAGCGCGAAGACCGCCGGCGGCGCCATCCGGTTCGACAGCAGCCAGAAGAACAGGTGCTTGTCGCCCAGGAAGTGATAGCGCGAGAAGGCATAGGCCGCCGGCAGCGCCACGGCGATGGAGATCACCGTGTTCATCACCACGTAGATGATGGAGTTCACGTAGCCCATGTACCAGCTCGGGTCCGTCAGGATGGTGGCGTAGTTCGCCAGCGTCGGGTTGTCCGGCCAGAGGGTGAAGGTGCTCAGGATCTCCTCGTTCGTCTTCAGGCTCATGTTCACCAGCCAGTAGATCGGCAGCATGAGGAAGAGGATGTAGAGAAGGGTGACGAGGACGGACCCGTTGAACCGCCGGGCCTGCATGACAGCCGCCATCACTTGCGCTCCGCTTTTTCGAGCGTCTTCATCACGGTGTAAAACACGTAGCTGAAGAGCATGATGATGAGGAAATAGACGATGGAGAACGCCGCCGCCGGCCCCAGGTCGAACTGGCCGATGGCCATCTTCACCAGGTCGATGGACAGGAAGGTGGTGGCATTGCCGGGGCCGCCGCCGGTGACCACGAAGGGCTCGGTGTAGATCATGAAACTGTCCATGAAGCGCAGCAGCACGGCGATGAGCAGCACGCCCTGCATCTTGGGCAGCTCGATGTAGCGGAACACCTTCCAGCGCGAGGCGCTGTCGATCTTCGCCGCCTGGTAATAGGCGTCGGGGATGGACTTCAGCCCGGCGAAGCACAGGAGCGCGACCAGCGAGGTCCAGTGCCAGACATCCATCACCACCACGGTGATCCAGGCATCCTCGATGTCGCGGGTGTAGTTGTAGTCGATGCCCAGGGCCGCGAGCGTGTGGCCCAGCAACCCGATGTCCACCCGGCCGAACACCTGCCAGATGGTGCCCACCACGTTCCAGGGGATCAGCAGCGGCAGCGCCATCAGGATCAGGCAGACGGAGGACCAGGCGCCCTTCTTGGGCATGTTGATCGCCACCACGATGCCCAGCGGGATCTCGATGATCAGGATGATCGCCGAGAACAGAAGCTGGCGCACGAAGGCGTCGCGGATGCGCTCGGAGGAGAGCACGTCCTCGAACCACTCCAGCCCCGCCCAGAAGAACTCGTTGTTCCCGAACGTGTCCTGCACCGAGTAGTTCACCACGGTCATCAGCGGGATGACGGCGGAGAAGGCCACCAGAACGAGCACGGGCAGCACCAGGAACCAGGCGCGATGGTTGGTTGTCTTGTTCATGGCTGGCCCTCCCCCGCGACGCGCCAGCCGTCGCGGTAGACATTCACCCGCGCCGGGTCGAAGACCACGCGGCGCGCGGCCTCGGGCACCGGGGCGCCCTCGGGCGCGAGCACGTTGATTTCCCGGTCATGGAAGCGGGTGCGGATGATCTTGTGGCGGCCCACGTCCTCGACGCGGGTGATCTCCACCGGCAGGCCGGCATCCCCCTCCACCAGGCGGGTGAATTCGGGGCGCACGCCGATCTCCATCCCCTGCCCGCCCGGGTAGCGCGCGGCGAGCGGCACCTGCGTGCCCTCCACCGTGGCCATGGCGCCGTCGATGCTGGCGGGCAGCAGGTTCATGCCCGGCGAGCCGATGAAATAGCCCACGAACGTGTGCGCCGGGCGCTCGAACAGCTCCTCCGGCGTGCCGATCTGCACCACCTCGCCCTCGCTCATCACCACCACGTGGTCGGCGAAGGTGAGCGCCTCGGTCTGGTCATGGGTCACGTAGATCATCGTGTGGCCGAATTCCTCGTGCAGGGCCTTCAGCTGGGTGCGCAGCTCCCATTTCATGTGCGGGTCGATCACGGTGAGCGGCTCGTCGAACAGGATGGCGTTCACGTTCTCGCGCACCATGCCGCGGCCGAGCGAGATCTTCTGCTTCGCATCCGCCGTGAGGCCGCGCGCCTTGCGGTTGAGCACGTCCGACATGCCGATCATCCCGGCGATGCTGCGCACCCGGGTGTCGACATAGGCCTCCTCCGCGCCCTTGTTGCGCAGCGGGAAGGCGAGGTTGTCGTAGACGGTCATCGTGTCGTAGACGACCGGGAACTGGAACACCTGCGCGATGTCGCGCGCCGCGGTGGGCAGGTCCGTCACGTCGGTGTCGCCGAACAGGATGCGGCCCTGGCTGGGGCGCAGAAGGCCCGAGATGATGTTGAGCAGCGTGGATTTCCCGCAGCCCGAGGGGCCGAGCAGCGCATAGGCCGCCCCGTCCACCCAGGCGTGGTTCAGCGTAGGTTTCAGCTGCCAGTCCGACGGCGCCTGCGGGTTCGGGCTGTAGGAATGTGCGAGGTCTTTGAGTGTGATACGTGCCATGTTTCCCCCTCAGGCCGCGCTGGCGTAAGCGGCGGCGGCGATGAGCCGCTCATCGGCGCCGAAGACGTAGACGTGCGCGGGGTCCACGAACACCTCCACGTCGGAGCCGTAGCGCAGCGGGTGCACCCCGTGCACCAGCGCCACCCAGCGGTCCCCGGCATGGTCGATGTGCACGAAGGTCTCCGAGCCGGTGATCTCCGTCACGGCCACGCGGGCGCGGAAGGCGAGCGCGTGCTCCGTGGGCCGCGCGATGTGCAGGTGGTCGGGGCGGAACCCGGCCAAGAGCGGGCCGTCCGGCAGGCCGGCCAGCGCGCCGGCGGCCGCCACGCTCTCACCCGCGCCGTAATGGAGGCGCTCGCCGCGTTTCTGCGCGGTGAGGAAGTTCATCGGCGGGTCGGAGAACACCCGTGCCGTGGTGGCGTCCGCCGGCTGGCGGTAGACGCTGGCCGTCGGGCCGAACTGGCTCACCCGGCCCTCCCACAGGCACACGGTGTTGCCGCCCAGCAGCAGCGCCTCGTGCGGCTCGGTGGTGGCATAGACGAAGATGGAGCCGGATTCCTCGAAGATCTTCGGAATCTCGGCGCGCAGCTCCTCGCGCAGCTTGTAGTCGAGGTTGGCGAGCGGCTCGTCCAGCAGGACGAGGCCCGCGTTCTTCACCAGCGCGCGCGCCAGGGCGCAGCGCTGCTGCTGGCCGCCCGACAGTTCCAGCGGCTTGCGCTCGAGCTGACGCTCGTTGAGCTTCATCAGCGCCGCGGTCTCGCGCACCCGGCGGTCGATCTCGGCCTTCGCCACCCCTGCCACGCGCAGCGGCGAGGCGATGTTGTCGTAGACGGTCATCGCGGGGTAGTTGATGAACTGCTGGTAGACCATCGCGACACGGCGGTCCTGCACCCGCCGGCCGGTGACATCCGCGCCGTCCCAGAAGATCCGGCCCTCGCTGGGCTGGTCCAGCCCGGCCATCAGCCGCATCAGCGAGGTCTTGCCCGAGAGCGTCGGTCCGAGCAGCACGTTCATCGTGCCCTTTTCGAGCGTGAGATCGGTGGGGTGGATCCACACCTCACCGTCCACGGCTTTCGAGGCGCCTTTGAGCACCAGGGTCATTCCCATCTCCTCCCTGTTCCGCGCGCCCCCCCGTTCGGGGCCACGCCGGCGCAGATTGTTCTGTTCGTGCGTGCCGCCTTCAGGCCGCGGCTGCGCACCGTGTCCGGATCCAGGCGTCGAGCGCCCGGGTTTCGTCATCGCTCAGGCGCAGCCCCATCTTGGAGCGCCGCCAGAGCAGGTCATCCGCCGAGCGGACCCATTCATGGGTCACCAGCCAGGACACCTCCGCCTCCGTGAGGTTCCAGCCGAAGCTGCGGCCCAGGTCCTCGGGCCCCTTCGCGTCGCCCAGCAGCTCGAAAGCCTCCGTGCCGTAGGCGCGCACCAGCCGGCGGGCCCAGCGGTCATCGAGGAACTGGTAGCGTGCCTTCAGTCGCCCGATGAGCGCCTCCACCTGCTGCACGGGGAAATCCCCCCCCGGCAGCGGCTTGCGCGCGGTCCAGCCGGCGCCCATGGCCGGGAAATACGGCGCGAGCTTGGCCAGCGCCGCCTCCGAGAGCCGGCGGTAGGTGGTGATCTTGCCGCCGAACACGTTGAGCGTGGGCAGCGCGCCATCCCGGTCATCGACCTTCAGCACATAGTCCCGCGTGGCCGCGGTGGCGGAGGAGGCGCCGTCGTCATACAGCGGGCGCACGCCGGAATAGGTCCAGACCACGTCCTCGTCCGACAGCGGGGTGGCGAAATATTCCGACGCGGCCTTCAGCAGGTAGGCCCGTTCCTCCGGCGTGCAGACCGGGGCGCCCGGCGCGTCCTTGTGCTCCTGGTCGGTGGTGCCGATCAGGGTGAAATCGGTCTCGTAGGGGATGGCGAAGATGATGCGCCCGTCCGACTGCTGGAAGATGTAGGGCCGGTCATGGTCGAACAGCCGCTTCGTCACGATATGGCTGCCGCGCACGAGGCGGATATGGTCGGCGCTGTTCTGGCGCACGCGGTTGCGCAGCACGTCGTCCACCCAGGGGCCGGCCGCGTTCACGATGGCCCTGGCCCGCTCAATGCGCTCGGCGCCGGTGTCCATGTCGCGCAGGCGCACCTGCCACAGCCCGTCCATCCGCTCGGCGCCCTCCACCCGCACCCGGGTGCAGATCCGCGCGCCGCGGGCGGCCGCGTCCCGCGCGTTGAGCGCCACGAGGCGGCTGTCCTCGACCCAGCAATCGGAATACTCGAACGCGCGGCGGAATTCCGGCTTCAGCGGCTTGCCGGCCGGGTCGGTGCGCAGGTCGATGGAGCGCGTGGCGGGGAGGATCTTCCGCCCGCCCAGATGATCGTAGATGAACAGGCCCAGCCGCAGCAGCCAGGCCGGGCGCAGCCCCTTGTGATGCGGCAGCACGAAGCGCAGCGGCCAGGAGATGTGCGGCATGGCCACCAGCAGCGTCTCGCGCTCGATCAGCGCCTCGCGCACCAGCCGGAACTCGTAATATTCGAGATAGCGCAGCCCGCCGTGGAACAGCTTGGTGGAGGAGGAGGAGGTGGCCTGCGCCAGGTCTCCCTGCTCGGCCAGCAGCACCGACAACCCCCGGCCCGCCGCGTCACGGGCTATGCCGCAGCCGTTCACGCCGCCGCCTATGATGAGGAGATCGTAGCTGTTTTCGGGTTTGGTCATGTGGCGGCTTTTGATCGTTACCGTTCGTTGCGCTTCAGTTGCCCTTAGTCATGCGCGGATTCGCGCGAGTCTGTCAACACAGCTTCGTGAAATTTCGCCGAATGGTTCGGAGCGCGGGCCCTTTCGCCGGGCGAGGCCGTGCCTTCCCGGGAGTGTGCGGCGCCTCAATCTGCCAAGCTCCCGCCAAGGTGTTGTGCTGCAAGTGCAAAACGCGGCTGCAGCACGTCTCGGCGCAGTTGCGCCGCCGGCACAACTGCCCTATAGAAAACGAAAGCAAAGCAACGAAAGCGAACATGCTCACTTCCGTACGCCAGCAGCAGATCCTCGAGATCGCGCGCGAATCCGGCCATGTCGTGGTCGAAACGCTCGCCGAACGCTTCGCCGTCAGCCCGCAGACCATCCGGCGCGACCTCAACGAGCTGTGCGACCGCTCGCTTCTCGCGCGCACCCATGGCGGAGCGATGCTGCCCTCGGGCGTGGTGAACGTGGGCTACGACACGCGGCGCGACTTCATGTACGCGGAGAAGGAGGCGATCGGGCGGATCTGCGCCGAGCACATCCCCGACGGCAGTTCCATCTTCATCAACATCGGCACCACCACGGAGGCGGTGGCGCGCAACCTGATGCGCCAGCGCAACCTGATGGCCATCACCAACAACGTGAACGTGGCCACCACGCTCTCGGCCAACCCGAGCTGCGAGGTGGTGGTGGCCGGCGGCGTGCTGCGCCGCTCGGACGGCGGGATCATCGGCGAGGCGACCATCGATTTCATCCGCCAGTTCCGGGTGGATATCGGCGTGATCGGCGCCTCGGCCATCGACGCGGACGGCACCCTGCTGGACTTCGACTACCGCGAGGTGCGCGTGGCCCAGGCCATCATCGAGAACGCCCGGCGGGTGTTCCTGGTGGCCGACGCCTCGAAGTTCGACCGCACGGCGCCGGTGCGCATCTGCCCGTTCACCAACCTCTCGGCGCTGTTCACCAATGCGCCGCCCCCCGAGGCGATCACGGCACTGGCCCGGGAGAACGGCATCACCATCGAGATCGCGGGCGAGGGCACGCCTCCGGCGTGACGGCTAGGGCGCCCACCTGTGTGACAGTGAGAGCGCGCCGCCAGGGTGTAGCGACGAAGGCGCGCTGCCGGCGCGACGGCGAGGGGCCATCTCCGGCGTACCGTCCGCGGCCGTTCAGTGGCGGGTGCCGCCCGGCCCGCGCCCCGGCATCTCCAGCAGGGCGGCGAAGGCCGCGGCCGGCATGGGCTGGCCGAAGAGAAACCCCTGCCCCTCCTCGCAGGCCTGCCGGCGCATGCGCCCGGCCTGCTCGGCGGTCTCCACCCCCTCGGCGATGACCCCGAGGTTGAACCCCGCGGCAAGGCGGGTGACCGCCTCGATGATCGCGAGATCATGGGGGGACTCTCCGGAGCCCACGAAGGACCGGTCGATCTTCAGGCGGCTGGCGGGGTAGTGCTTGAGCATGCTGAACGAGGCAAAGCCGGTGCCGAAATCGTCGAAGGCGATGCCCACGCCCCGGGTGCGCAGGTATTGCAGCGGCGCGGTGAGGGCGGCGTCACTGTGCAGCATCACCTTCTCGGTGATCTCCAGTTCCAGCGCCTCCGGCGGCAGGCCGCTGTCGGAGAGGGCCCGGTCCACCGTGGCCACGAAGCCGCGGGCGTTGAACTGGCTGGCGAACACGTTCACCCCGATCCGCAGGTTGCGCCCGGTCGCCGCGCGCCAGGTGGCGGCCTGGCCGCAGGCGGTGCGCAGCACCCATTCCCCCACGGGAATGGCCAGCGAATCCGCCTCCAGCACCGCGATGAAGGCAGCGGGGGAAAGCAGGCCCTGCTCCGGGTGGTTCCAGCGGATGAGCGCCTCCGCGCCGGTGATCTCGCCGTCGCGCAGCCGCACCTGGGGCTGGTAGAACAGCTCGAACTCGCCCCGTTCCCAGGCCCGGCGCAGGCCGGAACTGATGGCACTGCGCCGCCGCGCGGTCTGGCGCAGGTCCTCGGTGAAGACGCGGGCGATGTTCGCGCCGCTGGCCTTGGCGCGCAGCAGCGCGAGATCGGCATTGCCGATCACCACATCCGGGTCCGGCAGGCTGCCGGGCACGGTGGCGGCGATGCCGACGTTGGCGCCTACGTGCAGGACCGCCTCACCGCAGGGGATCGGCGCGCGCACCGCGGCAATCAGCGTGTCGGCGAGGGCGGCGGCGGTGCGCAGGTCGGCTTCGCCCCCCTCCAGGCAGATGGCGAATTCGTCGCTTCCCAGCCGTGACACGCTGCCCTGCCCGCCCACCTGCTCCAGCAGGCGCCGTGCCACCACGCGCAGCACGTGGTCGCCCACCCGGTGCCCGCGCATGGTGTTCACGTCCTTGAAGCCGTCGATGTCGACCAGCAGCATGAGCGCCGGGCGCCCGGCCTCCCCGGCGCGGCCCAGCCGGGCGCGCAGCGCGGCGCGGTCCTCCAGGCCGGTGAGCGTGTCACGCCCCGGCGAGGGGCTTTCGCAATCGGAGGTGTGCAATTCGCGGATCAGCGCGCCGAACAGGCGCAGGCCGGCGGTCTCCCAGCTCGAGATCGTGATCTCGATGGGCAGCTCCCGGCCGTCGCGGTGGCGCGCCAGGGTCTGCAGCGGCGGGTAGTGGCGGGGGGCCGCGC
Organism: Paroceanicella profunda; assembly: GCF_005887635.2. Lineage (GTDB taxonomy): Bacteria > Pseudomonadota > Alphaproteobacteria > Rhodobacterales > Rhodobacteraceae > Paroceanicella > Paroceanicella profunda. The sequence goes on from NZ_CP040819.1 coordinate 332,249, forward strand.
TGTCCGCGCTGCGGTCCAGCCCGTGGCGGTGGCGTTCCTGCAGGCGCGGCGGGATGATCAGGTCCAGCGGCTGGCCGAGCGCCTCGGCGGCGGTGTAGCCGAACATGCGCTCGGCGGCGGCGTTCCAGTCCAGGATGCGGTTCGCGGCATCGGCACAGAGCACGGCATCCCCGGGCACGGCGCGCGGCGCATCGGCGGTGAGCTTGGAGAGACCCTCGGCGGAAAGGGCCGCCAGTTCCGTGAGCAGCGCGAGATGGGAGGCGGGAAGCGCGGGGCGCACGCCGGGGCCCGCGACACAGAGGCACCCCAGCAGCCGCCCCGCGACATCGCGCACCGGGGCTCCGGCCACGAAGGCGAGGCCCGAATCCACTCCGGCCGGCAGGGCGCAGGCCCCGCCCGCCCGCGCCAGCACGCCCAGGGTTCCGGCCTCGGGCATGCCCTCGTCCGGCAGGCCGGTGCGCAGCAGCACGCGCGGAGCGCTGCCATCCGGTTCGCAGCGCGCGAGACAGGCGAAGGGCACGTCGAGGGCGAGCTGTGCGAGGCGGATCACCCGTTCCGGGGCGTCCTGCTCGGGCAGATGTGCCGAATGGTCGTCAAAGAGCCCTGTCAGGCCGGGCGGTGCTGCCGGGCGGGGTGCGTGCTCTCGGGGCATGGCCGTCTCGCTTCGATGAAAGTGCACTGTCCGAAAACCCCCTGCGGGCAACTCTCCCCGTCAGGTCCGTGAACTGGTTAATGTACAATGTGTGAAAACAACTAAGAGCATAGTTTACGCGGAATTTCTACAACTTAAGGGAGAGATGGATTCAAAACTGCCTGCTCCGGGGGCCGGCGGATGGACGGGGCCCTGATACAGGCCCCGCAGGGCGTGTCACCACACGCGGTCGAGCAGGGAGAGCCAGTTCTCGCCCATCACCCGGGCGATGCGCGAATCACTCCAGCCGGCGCGCTGCATGGCGGCGGTCATGTTGGGATAGTCGGCGATGGTCTTCAGGCCTTCGGGGAATTCTACCTGCCAGAACTCGGTGAGCTGGCGGCCGTCCCCCTTGTCGCGGTTGAGGTATTCGAAGAAGGGCGTGCCGTAGCCCTGGGTGAAGTCGGTGCCGAAGCCCACGCTCTCCTCGCCCACCAGGTTCGAGATATAGTCGATGGCGGCCACGTAATCGTCGATGGTCGCGGCGTTGCCGGCGGCGAGGAAGGGCGGGAACATGGTCACGCCCACGAAGCCCTCGTGCTCGGCGATGAAGCGCAGCTGCTCGTCGGTCTTGTTGCGCGGGTGGGCCTTCAGCCCGGCGGGCAGGCAATGGGAATAGGCCACCGGCTTCTTCGAGGCGAGGATCACGTCATGCGAGGTCTTCGGCCCCACGTGGGAGAGGTCGCACAGCATGCCGACGCGGTTCATCTCCGCCACGATGTCATGGCCGAAGTCCGAGAGGCCGCTGTCGGTGCTCTCGTAGCAGCCTGAGCCCACGAGGTTCTGGGTGTTGTAGGTCATCTGCACGATGCCCACGCCCTGCTCCTTGAACAGCTCCACGAACTCCACCCGGTCCTCGAAGGCGGAGGTGTTCTGGAAGCCCAGCACGATGGCGGTACGCCCCTCCGCCTTGGCGCGGCGGATGTCGGCCACGCTGCGCGCCTTCACGATCTTGTCGGCATGGGCGGCGAAATCGCGGTTCCAGCGGCCGATGTTCAGCATGGTGTCGCGGAAGTTCTCCCACACCGAGCAGGTGCAGTTGGCCGCCGTGAGGCCGCCCTCGCGCATGGCGGCGAAGATGTCGGGGCCCCAGCGGGAGATGATGAGGCCGTCGAAGACCACGAGATCGTCGTGCAGGCTGGTTGCGGTCATGGGGTTCGGTCCTTGTTCACAGGTAGATGTTGCGCACGATGGCATCGTGGTCGCCGGCCATGGCCGCCACGTCGCCGCCGTCGACGACGCGCCCGTCGCGCAGCACGATGAAGCGGTCGGCGGCGCGGAAGGCGAGGTTCAGGTTCTGCTCGACCATCAGCAGGGTCACGCCATCGGCCTTGAGCTGCTCGATGATGCGGGCGATCTCCTCGCAGAACTGCGGGGAGAGGCCGCCCGAGGGCTCGTCGAGCAGCAGGAGCCGCGGGCGCGACATCATCGCCCGGCCGATGGCCACCATCTGCTGCTCGCCGCCCGAGAGGGTGCGCGCGGCCTGGGCCCGGCGCTCCTTCAGGCGGGGGAAGCGGGCGTAGACATGGGCGAGGGTCTCGCCGCTCTCCCGCCCTCCGCGGCGCATGGCGCCGAGGCGCAGGTTGTCCTCCACCGTGAGGTCGGGGAAGAGGTCGCGCGCCTGGCTCACCTGGGCCACGCCTTGCGCGAAGACGGCATGGGCCGGGCGGCCGGCAAGCTCGGTGCCCTCCAGCGAGACCGAGCCCGCGGAGGGGCGCACGAAGCCGCAGATGGCGTTCATCGCGGTGGATTTGCCGGAGCCGTTCGCCCCCAGCAGGGTGAGGCATTCGCCGCGGCGCACGTCGAAGCCCGCGCCCCGCAGGATGGGCTTGGGCCCGTAGGCCACGTGCAGGTCGCGGATGGTGAGGAGTGTGTCAGGCATGTCCGAGATAGGCCTCCAGCACGGCGCGGTCGGCGCGGATTTCGTCGGGCGTGCCCTCGGCGATGCGCTTGCCGGCCGCCATCACCAGGATGCGGTCGGCCGAGGCCATCACCAGCTCCACCGCGTGCTCGATGAGCAGCACGGCAACGCCCTTCTCGCCCGTGAGTCGGGCGATGATCTCCATCATCTGGGCGCGGGCGACGGGCGAGAGCCCCACCGCCGGCTCGTCGAGCAGCAGCACCGGCGGCTCGCTCGCCACGGTGCGGATGATCTCCACGATGCGCTGCTGCCCGCCGGAGAGCGAGCCGGCCCTTGCATCGGCCATGTGGCCCATGCTCATCAGCTCCAGCAGGGCGCGGGCCTTCGCGATGGCGGCGCGCTCCGCCTCCAGCGCCCGGCGCCGGCCGAAGAGCAGGTCGAGGAAACTGCCCGGGGTTTCGGTGGTGAGCCCGGTGAGCACGTTCTCCAGCACGGTGAGCGCGGGGAACAGTCCGCCGTTCTGGAAGGTGCGGCGGATGCCGTGGCCGGCGATGGCATGCGGGCTGTCGCCCGCCACGTCCTGCCCGCGCAGCAGCACCCGGCCGGCGGAGGGGCGCACGTAGCCGGAGATGGCGTTGAACAGCGTGGTCTTGCCCGCGCCGTTCGGCCCGATCACCGCGCGCACCTGGCCCTCGCTGAGGCGGAAGGACACGGCGTCGAGCGCGGTGAGGCCGGCGAAGCGCACGCTCAGGCCCTCGACTGTCAGAAGGTCGGTCATCGGCTCACTCCCGGAAATGGCGCTCGAGGAACACGGGCGAGAGGCGGCGCAGCAGGCTCGCCAGCCCCTGCGGCAGGCACAGCAGCACCACGATCACCACGAGGCCGAAGAAGATCTCCTCCATCCCCGGAAAGGCGCGCACGTATTCGGGCAGCGCGGTGAGCAGCACCGCCCCGAGCACCGAGCCCAGCACCGAGCCCGTGCCCCCCACCAGCACCATGGCAAAGCCCACGATGAGCTGGGTGAGGCCGAAGCTCTCCGGAAACACCCGGCCGATATGCGCGGCAAAGAGCGCGCCTGCCACCCCCACGAGGAAGCCCGACCACATGAAGGCGGTCACGATCACCCGCGCGGTGGGGATGCCGAGCGAGGCAGTGGCGATCTCGTTCTCGCGCACCGCGATGATGGAGCGGCCGAGCCGCGAGCGCAGCAGGTTCAGCGTGCCCTTCACCAGCACCACCGTGACGGCGAGGAACACGTAGAACTGCGCCGTGTCATCGCCCAGCCGGAAGCCCAGGAAGGTCTCGCGCGGCAGGGCGAGCCCGTCGGTGCCGCCCGTGAGCCCGTCGGCGTGGATGTAGAGCCAGCGCAACAGCTCGCCGAAGGCCAGCGTGACGATGGCGAGGTAGTAGAGCCGGATGCCGCGCAGCGCCACGGCGGAGGCGAGAAAGCCCCCCGCCGCGCCCACGAGGCCGGAAAGCGGGATGGTGGCGAGCCAGGGCAGGCCGAGGGCGTTCATCGCGATCACGCTCGCGTAGGCGCCGAGGCCGAAGAAGGCCACGTTGGCGAAGGCGAGCTGGCCGAGGCTGCCGATCACCATGTTGAAGCCCAGCGTGAGCAGCGTGGAGATCAGCATGCTGTTGAGCACGAACTGGGTGTAGGGGTTCGTGGCCAGCGGCAAGGCGCAGGCCAGCACCGGGAGGGCCCAGAAGAGCGCGGTGCGCAGGCGCAGGGTGGCGGGCGAGATGCTCATACCTTCACCACCGCCTTGCGGCCGAACAGGCCGCGCGGGCGCACCAGCAGCACCAGGATGATCAGCAGGTAGGCGGTGATGTCGATCAGCGCCGTGTCTATGTAGGCGCCGGCGTATTGCTCGGCGAGACCCAGCACCACGCCGCCCAGCACCGCCCCGCCGAGCGAGCCGAAGCCGCCCAGGGTCATCGCGGCGAAGCCCTTGATGAGGAAGCTCGCGCCGAGGTCCGGATGCAGGAAGGAGACCGGGGCGATGAGGATGCCGCCCACCGCGCCGAGCGCCGCCCCCGTGCCCCAGCTCAGGTCATGGAAGCGGCTCACGTTGATGCCCACGAGGCGCGCGCCCCGCTCGGACTGGTAGACCGCCTGCACCATCTTGCCGACGTCGGTGAAGGCGAGCAGGGCGAAGAACAGCGCCAGCAGCACCGCCACCGTGGCGATGGTGAAGAGGGCGTCGCCGGTCAGCACCACGTCGCCGAGGAAGATGGGGTCGATGTCGAACACCCGCGGCATGGGAAGCACCTCGCGCCCCCAGACCGTGCGGGCAATGCCGCGCAGCGTGTAGCCGAGCGCGATGGACATCAGCGCGAAGCCGATGTGCGGGCCGCCGCGGATCGGCCGGATCAGCGCCCGGCTGAAGCAGACCCCGAGGCCGAACATCGCGACCACCGCGATCACCGCCGCCGGCAGGAAGGCGAGGCCCAGCCCCACCACCAGCACATAGGCCACGAAGGCCCCCGACATCACGAGGTCGCCATGTCCGAAATTCACCACCGTGGTGGAGCGGTAGACGACGGTGAGCGACAGCGCCACGAGGGCATAGATCGCCCCCTGCGACGCCCCGCTCAGGGTGAGTTGCATCAGCATTGCTTGATCTCCGGGTTGGCGGAGCCGGCGCGGGGGCCGGCCGCCGCCGAGCGAACGCGGCTCAGGCCACAGGGGCCCGCGCCGGTTTCGCTCCGAGGGTTCGGAACGGAGCAGGATCCCGGCCCGGATGCGTGGTCCGGGCCGGCCCTGCTCCGGAGCACATCAGTAGGGCTGCCCCCAGGCCTTCAGCACCGTGGGCTTGCCGTCCACGAAGCCGGAGACGGCCGAGCCCTTCACGCCCTGGTGGTCATCCGCCGTCCAGGTGATGGGGGAGGAGAGCACGCCGGTATCGAGGTCGGAGATCTTGTCCAGCTCGGCGATGAGCTTCGAGCGGGTGAGGTCCGGCCCCGCCGCTTCCAGCGCCTTCACCAGTGCCACGCCCGAGCCGATGGAGATGTAGCTGAAGTTGCTCAGCTCCTCGTCCGGGTAGTACTTGTGGATCATGTCGGCCCATTTCTTCATGCCCGGGCCGTCGAGATTGTCCACGTAGGGGTGGATGACGTAGTAGTTCTTCACCGTGTCGAGGTCACCCACGCGCTTGAGGGTGTTTTCCAGGTCGGTGCCCGCGGTGCCCATCACCGGGATGTCACCCAGTCCGTATTTCTTCATGTCGCGCAGGAAGATGGCTGTCTCGGCCTCGTAGAGGGCGGCGATGATGAAATCCGGGCGATCGGCGCGCAGCTTCAGCACCTGGGCGGTGGCGTCGGTCTGGCCGCGCTCCATGGTGAGCACTTCGGTGGGCTCCACCCCGTGCTCCTTGAGATACGCCTGCGCGGGGTCCGAGTAGGAATGCGCCCAGTCGTTCGAATGCTCGATGATCGCCACTTTCGTGGTGTCCGGGCGCGAGAGCACGAATTCGGCCATCGCCCGTCCGTTCGCATTGCCGGTGGGCACGCCGTGGAAGATGTTCGCTGCCACGGGTTGGGAAATCGTGTCCGACACCGCGTGCGCCACGATCCAGGGCAGGCCGGCCTCCTCGATCTCCGGGCGCAGGGCCACGGCGACGCCGGAGCAGGAGTTGCCCTGCAGCATGAACACCTCATCCTGATAGATGAGCTTCTTCGCCGCGGCGAGGCCCTTGGCCGTATCGCAGCCGGTGTCCTCCTGCACGGCGACGAGCTTGCGCCCGTGCACGCCTCCCGCGTCATTGATCATGTCGTAGAAGGCCATCAGCCCGATCTCGGCCTTGGAATAGGACGAGGCGTTGCCGGAGAACGGGCCCATCACGCCGATGGTGATGGCGTCATCCGTGAGGCCCGTGGTCTCGCCGGCCAGCGCGGGTGCTGCAAGCAGCGCGGTGGCGGCGAGGAACGTTGAAAGTCTCTTCATTACCCTTGCTCCCTGTTGCAAGTTGGGTCGCGGGCCCCTGGTGGTCGATCGCGTTCTCCCCCGGTTGCCGGCTTATTGCTTTTAAATACCGGCTGACCTGTTTTTATCTTGCCGGTCTCAGCCCGGACCGGCCAGTGCCGGCCGGACATGGCTGGCAAGGATCTGCTTCAGCGTGAGCAGCATTTCGGCGTAGTAATGGGTTTCCTTGCGCAGCACGGCCTGCACGGCCATGCCGCGGAACACGTTCATCACCAGGTTCAGCGCCACGCGGGCGGAGACGCCCCCCTCCTCGCGCGAGACGAAGGTGGCTTCCCAGGCGGCCTCGAAGCGGCCGTGCAGATCCAGGATCAGGGGCGCGAGGCGGGTGCGCAACTCGGCGTCGCCGCGGGCGGCCACGATGATCTCCAGCGAGGAGTAGAACCAGGAGCCGTTCAACATCTCCTGCCACAGCAGGTCGACGAAGCGCTCCAGCCCGATCTCCCCGGCGCGCACCCGGGCGGCGAGCAGCTCCACGTCTTCCGCGAACCCCTCGAACATGTATTCGGTGGCGGCGATGATGAGGTCGATCTTGCCGGGGTAATGATGAGTCTGCGCGCCGCGCGACACCCCGGCCCGCTCGGCGATGCCTTGCGTGGAGGTGTTCGCGTACCCCAGCTCCATCAGCGAGGCGATGGTCGCCTCGTGGAGCAGCTGCCGGGTTTCGGCGCTGCGCTGGCTCTGGGTGCGTCGGGTGGCCTGCATGCGGTGCCTCGCGGTTTACATACCGACCAGCATGTTTGTAACCGATGAGTCTGTCAAGCGCCCCGCGTCGGGATGCGCGCGGCCCCCGGGAGGGGCCGCGCAGGCCCGGCTCAGGCGATCACGTTCGCCTCCGGGCCGTAGGGGAAGCCGGTGATGTTCTCCGCGCCCGTCTCGCCCACCACGAGGATGTCGTGCTCGCGGTAGCCCCCTGCCCCGGGCCGGCCGGCGGGAATGCGCAGCATCGGCTCCATCGAGATCACCATGCCGGGGGCGAGCACGGTGTCGATGTCCTCTCGCAGCTCCAGCCCCGCCTCGCGGCCGTAGTAATGCGACAGCACGCCGAAGGAATGGCCGTAGCCGAAGGAGCGGTATTGCAGCAGGTTCTCCCCGACGAGGAAGCGGTTGATCTCGGCGCAGATCTCGTCGCAGCGCGCGCCGGGGCGGATGAGCGACAGGCCCAGCTCGTGCGCCGCCACGTTCGCCCGCCAGATGCGCAGGGTTTCCGCGTCCGGCTCCCCGAGCACCAGCGTGCGCTCCAGCGCGGTGTAGTAGCCCGAGATCATCGGGAAGGTGTTGAGGCTCAGCAGGTCGCCGGGGGTGAGCGCGCGGGTGGTGACCGGGTTGTGCGCGCCGTCGGTATTGGGGCCGGACTGGAACCACACCCAGGTGTCGCGCAGCTCCGAACCCGGGAAGGCGCGGGCGATCTCGCGCTCCATCGCGTCGCGCCCGGCCATGGCGATGTCGATCTCGCGCTGGCCGGGGGCGATGGCCGCCTTCACCGCGGCGCCGCCGAGATCCGCGATGCGCGCGCCCTCGCGGATGAGCGCGATCTCGGCGGGAGACTTGATCATCCGCCGGGCCATGAGCGGGGCGGCGATGTCGGTGAGCCGGGCTCCCGGCCGCGCCGCGCTCAGCGCGTCGCGCGCGGCGAGGGTGAGGTGGTCGGCCTCGATGCCGATCTCGCGCGCCGCGCCGGTGAGCGTGGCAACCGCGCGCCAGAAATTGCCGCGCTGCCAGTCGGTGTAGACGAGGTTCTCCGCCAGGCTCCGCCGCGCCGGCTGGCCGCCGTCGATATCAGCGGTGACGGTGGTCACGGCGCTCCGCGTCACCACGCAGCCGTAGGGCCGGCCGAAGGAGCAGTAGAGAAACCCTGTCGCCCAGGCGATGTTGTGCATGGAGGTGAGCAGCACGGCGTCGAGCCCGTGCGCCTCCATCTCCGCGCGGATGGCGCGGATGCGCGCGGCGTATTCCTCCGGCGCGAAGGGCAAGGGCGCGCGCGGCGCCTCCGGCAGGCGGAAGCTCTGCGGGCGGGGGAATGGCTGGCTGGAGCTTGAGAGGTCGGTCATGCGGAGAGGTCTCCCGGTCGGGCCGGGCGGATCTCATGCGCCCGGCGGATCACCCGGCGTGCAGGAGGGGGGCGCGGTGCCCCGCGCCACGCGCCCCGGGGATGCGCGGCGACGCCATCGCCGCACGGGGTGCGCGAGGCCAAGTGAAGCGCGGGCCGCGGTGGCCGTCAAGCCCGATCCGCTCGGGCCCCTCGCCCCCCGGAGAACCGCTCCCGAAGCCGGAGCAGCGCGCGCCGGGCCGCCATGTGGCGGGGGCAGCCCCGGCCTGCGCGGGAGGCCTCGCGGGGCGTGGCGCGCGCGGAAAGGTGGCGCATCCGGCGGACGGGGCCTGCCCCCGCGCGGCGCTGGTGGACGGGCGAGTCCCTCAAGCGACCCCGGCGGAGGGAGAGTGCCCTTCACGCGGCGGCGATGGACGGACGTGGTCTTGCGCGGTGGCGACGGACAGGGAGTGCCCCTCGCGCCGCGTCGGCGGACGAGGACTGGCCCCTGCGCGGCGGCAGTGGACGGGCGTAGCCTTTGCGCGGTGGCGGCGGACAGGAAATGGCCCTTGCGCGGCGGAGGTGGACGGGTGCGCCTTGCGCGGCGCCGGCGGGCGGGAGCGGTCCGCCCGTGGCGGCTCAGCGCCACATGTCCTTCATGCGCGCACGCAGGTCCACCGGCTGCACGGCGGGGCGGGCGGCGGCGCCGGCGGTGCCCTGCGGTGTCCAGGCGAAACGCTCGAAGAGCGGCAGCATCGCCTCGGTCAGGAAGCGGCTGCGCGCGGCGTAGACATGCCGGTCGCCCCGGGCGCGCTGGCCGTGGGTGTAGAAGCGCAGCGGGGTCACGAGGTGGAGCGCGTCGCGCGCCCGGGTCATCGCCACGTAGAGCAGCCGGCGCTCCTCCTCGATCCCGGCGGTGGTGCCGGTGCCCAGGTCCGAAGGCATGCAGCCGTCCACCACGTTCAGCACGAAGACATTGCGCCATTCCCGCCCCTTGGCGGAGTGGATGGTCGAAAGCACCAGATAATCGTCATCCAGAAGCGGCACGCCGCTCTCGTCGGAGGTGGCGTCCGGCGGGTCGAGCGTGAGATCGGTGAGGAAGGCGCTGCGAGAGCCGTGCCCGGCCGCGATCTGGCCCAGTTGCAAGAGGTCGGAGCGGCGGGTCTCCGCGTCCTCGTGCAGGCGCTCGAGATGCGGCTCATACCACAGGCGCACGGCCTCCAGCTCCGCCGGCCAGGGGGCTTCGGCGGGGTTGAGCATCATGTCGCGGAACGCCGGCCAGAACGGCGCGGCGCGGGCGGGCACGCGCAGGGCGCCGAGCGCCTCGGCCACGCCCGCCCCGGGGGCGGCCAGCGCGTCCAGCACCGCGCGGGCCGTGGCCGTTCCGATGCCGGGGATCAGGCGCAGAACGCGGAAGCCCGCCACCCGGTCGCGCGGGTTCTCGCGCAGGCGCAGCACCGCGAGCAGGTCCTTCACATGCGCGCTGTCGAGGAATTTCAGTCCGCCGAACTTCACGAAGGGAATGTTGCGGCGGGTCAGCTCCACCTCCAGCGGGCCGGAGTGGCTGGAGGTGCGGAACAGCACCGCCTGGTCCTTCAGGGCGGTGCCCTCCTCGCGCGCCTCCAGCACGGCGCGGCAGATGTAGCCGGCCTGCGCCGCCTCATCGTGCACGGTGACGAGGCCGGGCCGCGCGCCCTCCCCCCGCGCGGTCCACAGCGTCTTGGAGAAGCGCTCGCGCGCCTCCCCGATCACCGCGTTCGCCGCCGCCAGAACCGGCGCGGTGGAGCGGTAGTTCTGCTCCAGCGTCACCACCCGGGCGCGCGGGGTGAAGAGGCCGGGAAAGTCGAGGATGTTGCGCACCTCCGCGGCGCGGAAGGCGTAGATCGCCTGCGCGTCGTCGCCCACCACCGTGAGGCCCCGGCCCTGCGGAGAGAGGCCCAGCAGTATGGCGGCCTGCAGGCGGTTGGTGTCCTGGTACTCGTCCACCAGCACATGGTCGAACCGCGCGCCGATCTCCGCGCCCAGGCCCGCCTCCCCCACCATGGCGCGCCAGTACAGCAGCAGGTCGTCGTAATCGAGCACGCCCTGGTCCTGCTTGGCCTCCACATAGGCGGCGAAGAGCCGGCGCAGCTCCGCCTCCCGGTTCCGGAACTTCGGGAACCCCTCGGCCAGCACGCCGTCCAGCGGGGCCTGCGCGTTCACGCTGCGCGAGTAGATGGCGAGACAGGCGGATTTCGAGGGAAAGCGCGCCTCCGCCAGCCCGAAGCCCAGCTCGTGGCGCAAGAGGTTCATCAGGTCGGCGGAATCCTCGCGGTCATGGATGGTGAAGGCCTCGTCCAGCCCCACCAGCGGCGCGTATTCCCGCAGGAGCCGTGCGCCCATGCCGTGGAAGGTGCCCGCCCAGTCCAGCCCGCCGGCCAGCGCCGCGCCCTCCGCGCCCAGCACCTCGCGCGCGATCCGCTCCACCCGGGCGGTCATCTCCTGCGCCGCGCGGCGCGAGAAGGTCATGATGAGCATGCGCCGCGGGTCCGCCCCCTTCAGCATCAGGTGAGCGACGCGGTGCGCCAGCGTGTTGGTCTTGCCCGAGCCCGCGCCGGCGATCACCAGCAGGGGCGCGGCCGCCCCCGGCCCGTCGCCGTGCAGCACCGCCTCGCGCTGCGCGGGGTTCAACCGGGCGAGGTAATCGGGCAACGGGGCGGGCTCTGGCGCGATGGTCTGCATGGCCTCACGAAACAATGTTTTCACTTTGTTCGCAAGCCTGAAACCTCCGCACGCATCTCTACTGCGGCGCGGCAGGCCGCTGACGCATCCGCCGCCCGGACCGGGCCTGCGCGCGGTCCCCGCCACCCCTTCACCGGCCCCGTGCCGGCGGTTCAGCGGCGCATGTGTCCGCGCGCCCCTGCCGGCAGGAGGCTTCGCGCCGGATGTCGGGGAGGGCGTAACGGGGTGTTAAGCGTGTTTGGGCACAGTGCACGCCTGCCCTGCGGGAGCGGCGCGGTGAGGGTGAGGGTGAGTTTCGATGACCAGCAGGCGATCGCAAATTGTTCTGGGCGTTGTACTGCTGGGGTTCCTGGCGGGCATCGTGCTGCTGGTCCTGGTGCATCTGAACCTGACGTGGGATCGCGAGGAGATCCGCAAGCGCGAGGCGCAGCTTCCGCTCACGGTGCTGCGGTTTGAGCGGGCCATCGGTTACGGCGGGTTCATTCACAATTTCAAGAACTTCATCCTGCGCCCGCGCGAAACCGGCTACCGGGACGACGCGGTGGAGAATCATCATGAGGCGCTGGAGGCGATCGAGGAGATCGAGGCGCTGAGTCGGCAGCTCGGCGTGCCCACGCGCATGACGGAGACCAGGCGCACCCTGCAGCTCTACCGCAACCAGCTTGACTGGGTCACCCGCCTGCACGCCCAGGGTGCCGTGCCGAAGGAGATCGACGTTGTGGTGCGTGTGTCCGACCAGCCGGCCCGCGCGGAAATAGATGAGCTGCATGCCCGGCTGGGCGATATCATGGACCTGCAGCTCGGCCGGATCGACCGGCGCATCTTCGCCCTGCTGGTGGTCTTCGCGTTCTTCCTGCTGGGCGGCATGGCGGTGGTGTTCTGGGTGCTGGGGCGCGACCGGGAGAAGCTGATGCTCCGGCTGCAGCTCAAGAAGGACGACCTGGAGCAGTTCACCTCGATCGCCGCGCATGACCTGCGCGCGCCGCTGCGCCAGATCCCCAGTCTCATCCAGTGGGTGAACGAGGATGTGGAGGAGGCGAAGCTGGTGTTGCCCCGGCGCGCGCAGATGAACCTGCAGCGCATCGCCTCCAGGGTCCGGCAGCTCGATGTCCTGCTGAACGAATTGCTGAACTACCTGCACATCGGCGGCCGCCTCGTGCCGCCGGAGCCGGTGGACCTCGGCGCCCTCGTCGCGGAGATCTCGGAGCTTTTCGTGCCCGCCGGCAGCCTGCTGCGCTGCGAGGGCGAGATGCCGGAGATCATGGTGGTGAAGGTGGAACTCGACATCGTGCTGCGCAACCTCATCAGCAACGCGGTGAAGCACGGGCCGCCGAAGGGGGTGGAGATCGTGCTGCGCTACCGTTCCCGGCGCGGGGCGCATGTCATCGAGGTGGAGGACAACGGCCCCGGCATCCCGCCCCAGCACCGCGAACGGGTGTTCCAGATGTTCGCCACCCTCGGCCCGCGCAACACGGAGGGCGAGGTGACGGGCGTGGGCCTGGCCATGGTGATGCGCGTGGTGCGCAACCGCGGCGGCAGCATCGCGATCCATGACGCCCGGCCGCATGGCACGATCTTCGAGGTGGTGCTGCCCCGGGTCTGACAGGCGCGGCACGGCTTCCCTTCCGGCGGAATTGGGCGTTCAATCGGCGCCCGCCCGGCCGCGCTGCGGGCCGGAACCGACGCATCTGCCGGAGGGCTGCAATGAAACTCTACTTCTCCCCGACCTCACCCTATGTGCGCAAGGTGATCATCCTCGCGCGCGAGACCGGGCTCGAGCCCCGCATCGAGCGGGTCGCGGTTCAGCCGAGCCCGGTCTCCCGGCCGGCGGATCTCGCCGCGGACGCTCCGCTGGGCAAGGTTCCGGCGCTGGTGACCGAGGACGGCGCCGCCTGCTATGACAGCCGGGTGATCTGCCAGTATCTTGACACACTGCATGACGGCACGCCGCTCATCCCCGCCGCGGCCCCTGCCCGCTTCGACGCCTTGCGCCGCGAGGCGATGGCCGACGGGCTGCTCGACGCCGCCCTGCTCGCGCGCTACGAGATCGCCCTGCGCCCCGAGGCGCTGCGCTGGGAGGCCTGGCTTTCGGGGCAGATGGCCAAGATCACCGGTGTGCTCGACGCCATGGAAGCCGAGGCGGCGACGGCGCCGCAGGACGACCTGGGCGCCATCGCCTGGTTCTGCGCCCTCGGCTATCTCGACTTCCGCTTCGCGGACATGGGGTGGCGCACCGGCCGGCCGACGCTGGCCGCCTGGTGCGCTCTCTTCGCCGAACGCCCCTCCGTGGCCGGCACCGGGCCGGACTGAGCCCGGACGAGACATGCCCCGGGCCCGGGAGGCGCGAACCTCCGGGCCCGGGGCGGTTCAGACCACCGGGCCCGGAAGGGCCCAGGCCATGAGGCCCGGGGAGGGTTTGCGCGACGGGGCCCGGGAGCTGCATGCTCCCGGCCCCGCCGGGTTCAGTCCGCCGCCGCGGGTTCGGGCGCCTCCGGGTGCGGCGCCGGTGCGCGGCCGGGGAAGATCCGCCGCAGGGCCACGTAGAACACCGGGGTGAGGAACAGCCCCACCAATGTCACGCCCAGCATGCCCGAGAACACCGCCGTGCCGAGGGACTGGCGCATTTCCGCGCCCGGCCCGCTGGCGATCATCAGCGGCACCACGCCGAGGATGAAGGCGAAGGCCGTCATCAGGATCGGGCGCAGGCGCAGCCGGCAGGCCTCCACCGCGGCGTCGACCGCGCTCTCCCCGCGGTCCTGCGCCTGCCGGGCGAATTCCACGATCAGGATCGCGTTCTTCGCCGCCAGGCCGATCAGCACGATCAGGCCGATCTGCACCAGGATGTTGTTGTCGAGCCCGCGCAGGCTGACCCCGGTGAGGGCCGCGAGCACTCCCAGCGGCACGATCAGGATGATGGCGACCGGCATCACCCAGCTCTCGTACTGCGCGGCGAGCGCGAGGAACACGAACACCACCGACAGCCCGAAGATGTAGATCGCCGTGTTGCCGGTGTTGCTCTCCTGGTAGGCAAGTTCGGTCCACTGGCTGGTCATGCCGCGCGGCAGGATCTCCGCGGCCACGCCCTCCATCAGCGCCAGCGCATCGCCGGTGGAAACGCCCGGCGCCGGGTTGCCCTGCAGCGGCACGGAGGTGAGCATGTTGTAGCGCTGCACCAGCGTGGGGCCGGTGACATCCTGGATCTCCACCAGCGTGCCGAGCGGCACGAGCGCGCCGCCGGCGGAGCGCACCTTGAGGTTCTCGATATCCTCCCGCGCCACGCGGAAGGCCTGGTCCGCCTGGGCGCGCACCTGGTAGACGCGGCCGAACGCGTTGAAATCGTTCACATAGGAGGAGCCGAGGTTGATCGAGAGCGTCTCGAAGATGTTCGGGATCGGCACGTCGAGGATGCGCGCCTTCTCCCGGTCGATGGCCAGGAACACCTGCGGGCTGGAATCCGAGAACGTGGTGAAGATGCCGCTGAGCCCCTGGACCTGGTTTGCCGCGGCGGCCACTTCCCGTGCCGCGGCCAGCGCGCGGCTCATGTCCGCGCTGTCGCGGTCCTGGATCTGCAGCTTGAAGCCGCCCGAGGTGCCGATGCCGCGGATCGAGGGCGGCGGCAGCGCGATGATGAAGGCCTCGCGCAGGCTCTGCAGCCGGCCGTAGAGATTTCCGATGATGGCATTCGCCGACTGGCCATGCGGCAGCCGCTCCTCGAAGGGCTTGAAGCTGGCGAAGATCACCCCGGCGTTGGAGGCGTTGGTGAAGGTGGCGCCGGAGAACCCGGCAAAGGCGACGGCGCTGGCCACGCCCGGCGTGTCCTCGATGATGCGCGAGGCCTCGCGCACCACCGCGTCGGTGCGCCCCAGCGAGGCGCCGTCCGGCAACTGGACCACCACGATGCCGTAGCCCTGGTCCATCAGCGGAATGAAGCCGCGCGGCACCACGCCGGCCATGTGAACCGTGGCCCAGATGAGCCCGGCGAAGATCGCCACCATCAGCCCCAGCGCGGCGCGGGTGCTCACCAGCCGGCGCACCAGCCACGCATAGCCGTCCGACAAACGCTCGAAGCCGCGGTTGAACCCGTCGGCCGCCGCCTGCCCGGCACGGCCCAGCAGGGTTCCGGGCCGCGCATGGCTGTGCGGCTTGAACAGCCAGGCCGCGAGGGCGGGCGACAGGGTGAGCGAGTTGAAGGCCGAGATGGCGGTGGAGACGGCGATGGTCACCGCGAACTGCAGGTAGAACTGCCCCGAGATGCCCGGGATGAAGGCCGTGGGCAGGAACACCGCGATCAGCACCAGGGAGATGGCGATCACCGCGGCGCCCACTTCCGTCATCGTCCGGTGCGCGGCGGCGTTGGGCGCGAGCCCGAGGGCGATGTTGCGCTCCACGTTCTCCACCACCACGATCGCGTCGTCGACCACGATGCCGATGGCCAGCACCAGCCCGAACAGCGTGAGCATGTTGAGCGAGAAGCCCAGCCCGTAGAGCACCGCCAGCGTGCCCACCAGCGACACCGGGATCGCCACGATCGGCACGATGGCCATGCGCCAGGACTGCAGGAACACGATGATCACGATCACCACCAGCGCGATGGCCTCCAGGATGGTCTTGTAGACCTCGGAGATCGACTCGGCGATGAACTCGGTGGGGTTGTAGACCACCTTGTATTCCAGCCCCGGCGGGAAGTCCTTCGCCAGCTCGGCGATGGTGTGCTCGATCTCCTCCGCCGCGGCGAGCGCGTTGGTGCCCGGGCGCTGGAAGATGGCCAGCGCCACGGCGGGCTTGCCGTCGAGGTAGGAGTTGGTCACGTAGTCGCGCGCGCCCAGCTCGATGCGCGCCACGTCCTGCAGCTGGATCAGCCGGCCCTCCCCGGCCGATTTCACGATCACGTAGCGGAAATCCCGCGCCGACTCGAACCGGCCCTGGGTGGTGACGGTGTACTGGAAGGCCGAGCCGTCATCCACGGGCGGCGCCCCGAGCGCGCCGCCGGAGACCTGCACGTTCTGCTCGCGCAGCGCCTGGACCACGTCGCCCGAGGTCATGCCGTAGGCGGCGAGCTTCTGGGGGTCGAGCCAGATGCGCAGGGCGTATTCGCGCTCGCCGAAGATGGTGAGGTCGCCCACCCCCTCCAGCCGCATCAGCACGTCGCGCACCCGGGAGCGGGCGTAGTTCGAGACGTAGAGCTGGTCATACGTGTCATCGGGCGAGAGCATGTGGATGACCATCATCAGGTCCGGCGAGCTCTTGGTGGTGGTCACGCCGAGGCGGCGCACCTCCTCGGGCAGGCGCGGCTGGGCGATGGACACGCGGTTCTGCACCAGCACCTGGGCCTGGTCCAGATCGGTGCCGAGCGCGAAGGTGATGGTGAGCGCCATCGCCCCGTCGTCGGAGGAATAGGAGGACATGTAGAGCATGTGCTCGACGCCGTTCACCTCCTGCTCGATGGGCGTGGCGACGGTGGCGGCCACGGTGTTCGCGTCCGCGCCGGGATATTGCGCGCGTACCACGATGGTGGGCGGCGCTATTTCGGGATACTGCGCCACCGGCAGCTGGGTGTAGGCGATCGACCCGAGGATCATCAGGACGATCGACAGGACCGACGCGAAGATCGGCCGGTCCACGAAAAAATGTGCAAATCTCATTGGGGCAGTCCGTCCGGCGAAAGGGCGTCGGGGAGGGTTTCCATCTCCACGGTCACCGTGGCACCGGGGCGCACGCGCATCAGGCCGTTCACGATCACCGTCTCGTCGCCGGTAAGTCCGTCGCGGATCACGCGGTAGCCGTCGATGCGCGGCCCCGTGCGCACCGGCAGGGTGGAGACCGAGCCGTCCTCGGCCACCACGAACACCACGCGGCGGCCCTGGTCCGAAGCGATGGCCTCGTCGGGCAGCAGCACGCCGCGATGCGGCAGCGAGCCGGGCACCGAGATGCGGCCGAACATGCCCGGTTGCAGGATGCCGTCGGGGTTCGCGAAGCGGGCGCGCAGGCGCATGGTGCCGGTGGCATCGTCGATGCGGTTCTCGGCGAAGTTCAGCACGCCCTCCACCGGGTCCTCGCGGCCATCGGCCAGTTTCACCACCACCTTCAGCCCGCCGCCGCGGTTGATCACCGCGTCGCGGCCGCGCAGGTCCCGCGCGTAGGCGAGGAAGCGGCGTTCGTCGATGTTGAAGTAGAAGTCGATCGGGTCTCGCGTGACGATGCTGGTGAGCACCGTGCTGTCGGCCTGCACGAGGTTGCCGGCGGAGATGAGCCGCCGGTCGATGCGGCCGGGGAACGGGGCGCGCACCTCGCTGAACTCCAGGTCCAGCTCGGCACGCTCCAGCGCGGCCTGGGCGCCGGCCAGGCTGGCCCGGGCGGCGTCGTACTCACGCTGGCGGTCATCGAGCGCGGAGGTGGACAGGTTGCCCTTGCGCTCCAGAGGCTGGGCGCGTTCGAACTCCAGCTTCGCGAAGGACAGGCGGCTCTGCGCCACGTCCACATCCGCGCGGGCCTGGTTCACGGCGGAGCGGAAGGCGCGCTGGTCGATGGTGAACAGCAGGTCGCCCTTCTCCACCAGCGCGCCGTCGGTAAAATGCACCGTGTCGAGATAGCCGCTCACCCGGGCGCGGATGTCAACCGTGTCCACCGCCTCGAAACGGCCGGCGAATTCGTCCACCTCCACGATGTCGCGCACGACGGGTTTCGCCCCCGTCACCACGGGCGCAGCCTGCTGGGCGCGCAGAATCGCCGGCGACAGGAACAGGGCAGCGGCCAGCAAGGCGCTGCCAGACAAACGAAACGTCATCATCCGGCCTTTCCATGGGCCGCAGGCGGCGTGGCCTGCGGCGATGTCAGTGCATGCAATCCGGTACCTGAATACAAGCTTGCGTCCTGCCGCTTGTCGATTTCGCCCAATTCCGGCGTCCGGCCCCGAATATTTCCGCGCGACAGGAAGTTATGTCGAAATTGCGCACGAATTCTGAAGCTCCCGAACAGATGAATGGCAAAACGCGGGCCCGATTCCCGGGATTTTGGTGTATTTTCCATTGATCGTGTGCCACCCTCTTCATGTTTCGCGTTGAAGTCTGGCCTGCGTAGGCCATCCCTCCCGTTCGCGATCTCCTTCGGCACAGGCCGGCCGAACCCGGTGGACTGGCCGCCCCGCGCTCCGGCGCTTCCGGGGTGGCCGGGCGCACGTTCCCGCGAACCGCCCGCATCGGGCACGGGAGCCCCCATGACATCGCGTCCGCGGTGCGGACCGAGGAGATCGTGATGCGAAAGAAACTTCTCGCCGAGACCTTCGGCACCTTCTGGCTGGTTTTCGGAGGCTGCGGCGCCGCCGTCCTCGCGGCCGGCTTCCCGGACCTGGGCATCGGCTTTGCCGGCGTCGCGCTGGCCTTCGGCCTCAGCGTGCTCACCATGGCCTATGCGCTCGGCCCGATTTCGGGCGGTCACTTCAACCCGGCGGTATCGCTCGGCCTCGTCGTCGCGCGCCGCTTCCCGGCCGCGGAGCTCGGGCCATACGTCCTGGCTCAGCTCGCGGGCGCTGTAATCGCGGCCGGCGTGCTCTACGGCATTGCCTCCGGGGCGCCCGAGTGGAGCGCCGGCGGCTTCGCCTCCAACGGCTACGGCGCGCTCTCGCCCGGGGGCTTCTCGCTGTTCGCCTGCCTGCTGATCGAGGCGGTGCTGACGGCGTTCTTCCTGATCGTGATCCTCGGCGCCACCTCGCCGCAGGCCCCGGTCGGCTTCGCGCCGCTGGCCATCGGCCTCGCGCTCACGCTGATCCACCTGGTGTCCATCCCCGTCACCAACACCTCGGTGAACCCGGCCCGCTCCACCGGTGTGGCCTTCTTCGCCGAGACCGCGGCCGTGCCGCAGCTCTGGCTGTTCTGGCTCGCTCCGCTGGTCGGCGGTGCGCTCGGCGGGCTGATATGGCTGCAGGTGTTCGAGCCCGCGCATCTCCTGCCCCCCGGCAGGCAGGAGCGCAAATCCGGCGCGGCGGCCACGTCCGTACGTCCGGAACCGGGCGCGGCCCGGATGTTCTTCGGTCTGCGCAGAAAGCGCCATCTGCGACACTGACCCGGCAGGCACGTGCACGTGAAACGGCGCGCCGTGAGCGGTGAAATCTCGGGACTGGCAACAGGTCATCGGGGCGGCTCCTTGTGTAACGAGCGCTAAACAAGTTTATTTGACATCTGCTGTCAAGCTGTTATTTAGTGACCCCTATGAAACAGGAGATGAAGCGCCGGACCGGCCGTCCGCGCGGTTTCGATCGCGAACGGGCCGTTGAAACGGCCATGGAGCTGTTCTGGCGCCATGGCTACGAAGGTGTGTCCGTGGCGGACCTCACCTCCGCGATCGGCATCGCGGCGCCCAGCCTTTACGCCGCCTTCGGCAACAAGGCCGGGCTCTACCGGGAGGCGCTCGCCTGCTACGAGGCACGCGACGCGCGTGACAACATCGCCCGGATGGCCGATGCACCGGGCCCGGAAGCCGCGGCCAGGGTGTTGCTGGAGCGCGTGGCGACCATGCTCACCACCTGTACCGGGCCCCGCTGCTGCATGATCGCCACCGGCATGGTGGCCTGCAGCGCCGAGCACGAGGATATCGCGGGGGAGCTCTCCACGCTGCGCGAGGGCTTCCGGCAGGACATGGCGCGCATCCTCACCCGCTGGGTGCCGGAGGCGCAGGCCCAGGCCCTGGCCCGCTATCTCGTTGCGGTAACCCAGGGCCTGTCCATCCAGGCGCGGGACGGCGCCACCCCCGGCGAACTCGCCCAGGTGGTCGACCAGGCCTGCCTCGTCTTCCGGATGCCCGCGGAGGCCTGATCGGTCGGGGGCGCTCCCCCGCCGCGCCGCTGGCCCCCGGCGGAGCCGCGCCTGCCGCCCCTTCACAGCAGCGCTTCGAGCGTCTCCAGCGTGTCGGCTTGGGCGGCGGGCTTGTCCCAGCGGATGCGGTTCACGCGCGGAAAGCGCATGGCGATGCCGGATTTGTGGCGGGAGGAGCGGTTCAGCCCCTCGAAGGCGATCTCCAGCACCAGTTCCGGGCGCACCGCGCGCACCGGGCCGAATCGGTCAACGGTGGCCTCGCGCACGAAACGGTCGATCCGGCGCAGCTCGGCATCGGTGAAGCCGAAATAGGCCTTGCCCACCGGCACGATCTCCGCTCCCCGCCACACCCCGAACGTGTAGTCCGAGTAGTAGCCCGAGCGCTTGCCGTGGCCGCGCTGCGCGTAGAGCAGGATGGCGTCCACCAGGAACGGGTCGCGCTTCCACTTGAACCAGGGGCCGCGCGGCCGGCCGGCGCGGTAGGGCGTGTCGCGCCGCTTGATCATCACCCCCTCCACGAGTGCCTCGGGCGGGGCGGCGCGCGCCGCGGCCAGCTCCTCCCAGCTCGCGAAGGGCACCTCGGCCGAAAGGTCGAAGCGCGCCGGGTTCAGCGGCGCGAGGAAGCGTTCCAGCCGGGCCCGGCGCGCCTCCTGCGACAGGGGGCGCAGGTCGGTCTCCCCCTCGCTCAGCAGGTCGTAGGCGCGCAGCATGGCCGGAAGCCGGGTCATGAGCGCGCGCGACACGGTCTTGCGGTTCAGCCGCTGCTGCAGGTCGGCGAAACTGCCCACCGCGCCGTCCCGGCGCACCAGCAGCTCGCCGTCCAGCGCGCCGTCGAAGCCCATCGCCGCGACCAGGTCGGGAAAGGCGCCGGAGATGTCCTCCCCCGTGCGCGACCACAGCCGCCGCACCGTGCCCTCGGCCACCGCCTGCACGCGGATGCCGTCCCATTTCCACTCGGCGATGTAATCTCCGGGCGGCAGCGGCGCGAGACCCTCCGCGTCGATCGGGGTGGAGAGCATCACCGGGCGGAACGGCGCCGCCAGGGCGTTCACCGGCTTCTCGCCGCCACGGAACCAGTCGAACAGCGCCGCGTAGGGTGGCGAAAGCCCGTGCCAGAGCTCGACGATCTCCTCCACCGGCCGCCCGGAAAACTGCGCCAGCGCGGCCTTCGCCAGGCCGGCGGACACCCCCACCCGCAGCCCGCCCGTGGCCAGTTTCAGCAGCGCATAGCGCGCGGCGGGCGGCAGGCTGTCCAGCAACCCGGCCATCGCCCCGGGCACCTCGGCACGGGTGAGCCCCTCCAGCCGGGCGATCACCGCGCCGAGCGCGAGGTCTCCGCCATCGTCCACGGCCGCGTCCGGGCCGGGCCAGATCAGCGCGATGGTCTCGGCCAGGTCGCCGACGAAATCATAGGAGAGCGCGAAGAGCACCGGGTCCACCCGCGCGCCCACCATCTCGCGCAGCCGTGCCGGGGTGACCCGGCCCAGCGACAGCTCGCCGGTGAGCGCGGCCAGCGCCCAGCCCCGGTCCGGGTCCGGCGCCTCGGCGAGATAGGCCGTGATCAGGCGCAGCTTGTCGGTGCGCGCAGGCGTGAAGGCCAGCCGGTCCAGCAGGGCCGCGAAGCGCCTCATGCCGGGGCGCCCGGGGCCGTGGCCGGCCCGTCGTCCTCGGCAATGCCCCCGTCCGGCCCGTCGTCCCCGGCCCCGGCGCGCCCTGCCACATCCTCGTCCGGGCCGCGGTCCGCTGCCCCGCTGTTCGCCGCCACCTCCTCATCCGTTCCGGCGACCTCGGCTCCGGTGTTCGCTGCAGGAACCTCGTCCCGTCCGGCACCCGCCGCCCCGGTGTTCGCTGCAGGGTCCTCGGCCCCTCCGGCCTCCCCTGCTCCAACCTCCTCCGCCTCATCTTCGTAGCCGACGAGGCGCAGCGGCCGGGCCTCCAGCCCCTGCGTGCGGCACCAGTGCACCAGTGCATCCTCCGCGCCATGCGTCACCCACACCTCGCCTGCGCCGGTCTCGGTGATGGTGCGGGTGAGGGCGGGCCAGTCGCAATGGTCGGAGATCACCAGCGGCAGGTCGCTCAGGCGTTGCCGGGCGCGGGCGCGCACCTGCATCCAGCCGCTGGCAAAGCACAGCAGCGGGGCCGCGAAGCGCTGCGCCCACTTCGCCGCGAAGGCCGAGGGCGGCGCCAGCACGATCTCGCCGGGCAGCGCGCCGCGCCCGCCGCCCTCCAGCGTGGCCGGTGCGAGCGGGCCGAGGGCGATGCCCTGCGCCGCGTGATAGGCGCACAGCCGCTCCAGCGCGCCGTGCAGGTGGATCGGCCGGTCATAGCCCTCCGCGCGCAGCAGCATGATCATCCGCTGCGCCTTGCCGAGCGCATAGGCCCCCACGAGATGCGTGCGCTCGGGAAACTGCGCCAGGCTGGCGAGCAGCCGCCGGGTTTCCGCGCCCGGGTCCGGGTGGCGGAACACCGGCAGGCCGAAGGTGGCCTCGGTCACGAATATGTCGCAGGGCACCAGCTCGAAGGGCGCGCAGGCCGGGTTCGGCGCGCGGGTGTAATCTCCCGAGACCACGACGCGTGTGCCGCCCCGCTCCAGCCGGATCTGGGCGGAGCCGAGCACGTGCCCGGCCGGGTGGAAGCTCACCCGCACGCCGCCGATCTCCACCGGCCCCGCCGCTGCCTGCTGCCGGCCCGCGAAGCCCGCGCCGTAGCGGATGGCCATGATGTCGAGGGTCTGGCGGGTGGCGAGCACGGCGCCGTGGCCGGCACGGGCGTGGTCGGCATGGGCATGGGTGATGAGCGCGCGCGCCACCGGGCGCACCGGGTCGATGTGGAAGCCGCCCTCCTGGCAGTAGAGCCCCTCCGGCGTGGGCAGCAGCAGGCTCATGCCCCCCGCTCCCCGGCCGGCGGGAAGGCGACGTCTCGGCCCTGGGGGATGCAGCGGTCCATGCTGTCGATGATGGTGGGGCGCGACGAAAAATCCAGCCCGAAACAGGGCGGCACGTGGCGTGACCGCCCGCGCGGCACCGGCAGCCCCCGTCTGGAGTGGCGGGGCGGGCCCCCCCTGAACCCGCGCCGGCGGGCAATGCCCCGCGGCGCGGATACGGGCCCGTGCGGCCCGGCCGGTGGGGCGACGGAGGGTCCCGGACGGCCCTCCGTGGCTGGCCGGTTCCGGCACAATCGGCGGGGCGCAGTGCGCCTTCGCTTCCACGAAATGCGCAGTGCGGGCATTGGGTGCTGAACGGCCGCCCCGCAATGCGCGGTCCGCCATCTCTCTCCGGCGGAGCGTACCCGGCGAGGCTGCCGCGCCGCCTCAGCCCTGCCCGGCGAGGGCCCGCGCCATCGTCTCGGGCGGCAGGTCGTAGAGCGCGCCCAGGTGCTCCGCCGTCAGCAGCGCGCCCGGCGGGCCGGAGGCGACCCGGCCGGAGGCATCCACCGTCAGCACCCGGTCCGCGAGGCGCACCGCATGGCCCGGCTCATGGGTGGAGATCACCAGCCCGAGCCCCTGGCGCGCCAGCGCCTCCAGCCGGGCCAGCAGCCGCTCGCGATTGCCGAAGTCCAGGCTGGCCGCGGGCTCGTCGAGCAGGATCGCCGGGGCGGCCTGCGCCAGCGCCCGGGCGATGAGCACCATCTGCCGCTGCCCGCCGGACAGCCGGGTGACCGGCGTCTCCGCCAGATGCGCGATGCCCATCTGGGCCAGAGCCGCCTCGGCCGCCGCGCGGTCCGCCGGACCGGGGCCCGCGAACAGCCCCAGATGCGCGGTCCGTCCCTGCAGGACGAAGGCGCGCACCGGGTCGGCGAAGGGCGCGGTCATCGCCTGGGGCACGTAGGCGAGGCGCCGGGCCCGCGCGGCGCGCGACAGCTCCCCCATCGGCGTGCCGCCCAGCGAGACACTGCCGCCGAGCGCGGGGATGAGCCCGAGCAGGGTGCGCAGGATCGTGGTCTTGCCCGCGCCGTTCGGCCCGAGCAGGCACAGGGTTTCCCCGGCCCGGAGCGACAGGGAGATGTCGCGCGCCAGCGGCCGGCCCCGGTGGCCGACCGCAAGCCCGCGGGCGGCGATCAGCTCCATCCCCGGTCGCTCCGCGCCAGCAGCCCGAGGAAGACCGGCGCGCCGATCACCGCCGTGAGAAGGCCCAGCGGCACTTCCGTGGCCGCCACGCTGCGCGCCACCGTGTCCACCAGCACGAGGAAGGCCGCCCCCAGCAGCGCCGCCACCGGCAGCAGCCGCGCGAAGCCCGGCCCGGTGAGCAGCCGCGCCACATGCGGCACCATGAGCCCGATCCAGCCGACCACCCCGGCCACCGCCACCGCCGAGGCGCTCATCAGCGTGGCCGAGAGCACCACGACCAGCCGCAGCCGGGCAGTGTCCACCCCGAGCGCGCGCGCCTCGTCCTCTCCCAGCGCCAGCAGCCCGATGCGCCAGCGCAGCGCGACCAGCGGCACCAGCCCGAGCAGGATCGCCGGCGCGGCGAGCCGGAGGTCTCCGCCCTGCAGCCCGGCGAGGCTGCCGAGCAGCCAGAAGGTGATGGCGGGAAGCTGGTCCTCCGGGTCCGCCAGCACCTTGATCAGCGAGATGCCCGCGCCCGCCAGCGCCCCCACGGCAATGCCGCAGAGCGCGAGGGCGAGGATGTCCTGCCCGCGGCCCAGCCCGCTCGCCACTGCGACGACCAGCCCCACCGTGGCCAGCCCGGCGCCGAAGCTCATGCCCAGGATCGCCGCCACCGGCAGGCCGAGGAAGATGCCGAGCACCGCCCCCAGCCCCGCGCCGGAGGAGACACCCAGAATGTCCGGCGAAACCAGCGGATTGCGGAAGGTCACCTGATAGGCCGCCCCCGCCGCCGCCAGCGCCGCGCCGACCAGCGCCGCCCCCAGCACCCGCGGCAGGCGGATGGAGAACAGCACCGTCGCGGCCGCATCGGGCGGCGCCTCCCCGGCAAGCCGCCCGGCCAGCAGCCCCAGGATGCGCGCCGGCCCGAGGTCGAACGGCCCGGCGCCAAGCCCCAGGATCATCGCCAGAACCAGCACACCGGCCGCGAGCGGCACATGCCACCCGTGACGGCCGCCCAGCCCCCGCGCCCCGATCATGCCCCTGCCTCCCCGCCCCGCATGCGCACCCCCCGCGTCATCGGGGGGCACGGGCCGGACGCGCGGCGGCACGGACCGCCCACACACCGGACACCCCGCCGCGGCCTGTCCGCGGGGCCGCGGTTGCGCATCGGCGGATCCCCCGTCGAACGGACCGGCACAGGCCGGACACGCACCCGCACGTGCCGCCGGCACGCCATCTCCTGTCCGTCGTGCGGCAGTGGCGCATGATCACCCCCTCCATCGGCAGGAATGAGGCGGGATCACACCTGCACCGGCCGCGGATGTTGCTGACGCGCCGCCGCGATCTCTTCGCGGAGCGGCAGTTCCGCAGTCCGCATTCCCCGTCCCATCGCCGTGCAGGCACCGGGGCAGTCCTTCGCACGGGCCCCGAAGCGCGGGAAGTCCTGTCCCGCTCGGGCGCGCGCCGGCGCCTCCCCGACCCTCCGGGGGTCAGCGCACCGGGGCCCCTCCTGTCACGCGGGACGTGCGATGGGCTGGACATCGCCCTCCGCCGGGGCGCCGAACGGCAAGCCGCCTGTCCGGTCCGGGCGAGGGAGATGCGCAACCCGGTGCGCCGCACCTCGCGGGGGCCGCTGCGCGTGGGGGCGGTGGCCCGGTGCGGGCGCGGTATGGTCTGGCCGCCCGGTTGCGCGCGGGAGAGGGGATGGCCCGCGCCCTGCCCGGTGTCGGGGCGCGCGGGGGGCGCCACGGGCGGGCGTGAAGCCGGGCCGCGCGGGCGCCGTGGCGCTGCGCGCGCCATCTCAGCGGCCCAGCACTGTGGCGAGGGCCGGCCTGTCGAGGTCCACGCCATAGAACAGCGCGTAGAAATCCCGCACTTCCTGTGTCGGGTCCGGCCCGGCCTGCCCGGGGTAGAAGGCGTGCAGCAGCCAGCGCAGCCCGATCAGCCGGTTCACCGAGGGCGGCCGGTCGATGAAGCCGAAGGGCCGGGACGGGGCGAGGAACACCCGCCCGTGCGCCACTGCCGGCACATCCCGCCACAGCGGGCGCGCGCCGACCTCGGCGGCGAAGACCGGGTCGATGGTCACGATCGTGTCCGGCGCCCAGGCGATCACCTGTTCCGGCGAGACCGTGACCAGCCCGCGCCCGCCGCCCTCCACCACGTTGCGCCCGCCCGCGCGCTCGATGATCTCGGCATTCAGGGAGCCGCGCGGCGCGCTCTCCAGCCCCTCCGGCCCGCGCGCGAGATAGACCGACGGGCGCTGCGCCTCCGGCACCCGCGCCAGCACGGCGTCGACATGCGTGAAGGTTTCCTGCGCATAGGCCGCGAGCGCCGCGCCCCGTTCGGGCCGGCCGAGCAGCGCGCCGAGCTGGCGCAACGCCGCGGGCGTGTTGGCGAAGCTGCCGTCGATCAGCGCGTAGGGAATGCCGGTCTGCGCCTGCACCCGCTCGGCGAGGCTCAGATAGGTCGCGCTCACCGAGCCGACATCGAGGATGAGATCGGGGGCCGCGGCCAGCAGCGCCTCGAGGTTCACGGTGTCGCCCCGCCCGGTGAGCCGCCCCAGTTCCGGCAGCGCGGCGGCCCTTGCGTCGAGATAGGGCCGGTCCTGCGCCCGCGGCGCACGCGGCCAGCCCGCCATCGCTTCGGGAGCGAGGACGTAGAGCAGCACCGCCGCGGGCGGGCCGGCGGCAAGCACCTTGCCCGGGCGCTCCGGCAGGGTGAGGGTGCGGCCGGTCGCGTCGCGCACCTCGCGGGCCCGCGCGCGCCCCGACAGGAGCGCGGGCGCCGCCATCCCCGCGCCGAGCCCGCCCAGAAGGACGCGCCGGGTGAGGGCCCCGGCACCGGCGACGCAGGGGGCCGCGCGGGGAGGCCGGCTCATGTCGCGGCCCCGTGGTCCGGCTTCAGGTCCAGCAGCGGCGTGCCGTCCAGACAGTCGAGCCCGCGCAGGGTGACGACCGGCCCGTCGATAGCCAGGATCCGCGCCACGGAGGAGGCAATCGGGTTCGGCCGCACCGGCGAGCGCAGCGCGAAGGTGCCGGTGCGCCGCCCGCTGTGGCGCGGCACCTGCGAGACGAGGTCGCGCCGCGCCTCGTGCATCCAGTAGAGCACCTGCACCGCATCGCCCGGCGCCAGCCCCTCCAGCGCGGGTTCCCACAGCGGGTCCAGTTCCAGCCGGCAGGGCGGGCCGGCTTCGGGGTCGCCCCGGCGCGGACAGGCGGCGCGCTCCCGCCACGGGGTGCGGATACGGCCGATGAAACGCAGCGCTGCGTCCGCCGGCTCCCCGGGCAGGGTCACCGCCGCCTCGCCCTCGCGCAGTCCGCTGTCGGGCGTGTCCACGGGCTCAGTCCGTCCCGATCGTCACGGCGGAGGCCCTCACGGCGGCATGGGCCGGGTCGCCGACGTGGCGGGCGCGTTCCGCCACCGCGGCATCGGGGGCGGCCGGGGTCACCCCCGTGCCGCCGAGGTCGGTGCGCGGATGGCTGGTGACGGCCCCGGGGACGATCTCCCCGATCGTGCCCGGCGGGACCTTTCCGGCGGGAAATTTCATCGGTCGGACCCTCCTTCGCGCCTCCGCCGCGGCGGGGCCGGGCGTTGCAGAACCGGCGTGCGGCCGCGGCGAAGGCCTTCCGGACCCCGTCCGCCCGGGCCGGGCCCCCGCGCGCCCTTCCCCGATCTATGGCACGCGGCCGGCAGGGCGGCAACGCCCTTGGACCCCTCTTGCCCGCCTGCCCGATGCTGCCCCCGGCCCCGGCGCGCGGCCGGCGGGGCCGCCGGCCGACGTGGTGCTTGCGGAGGCCTGCCCGGGCAGGTATCCCCGGGATCGAGCGGAAACATGCCGTGGTGCTCGAGATCTCCCGGATGATGCAATCCCTGCCTGCCCCGGCACGTGCCAGCCGCGCGCCCGACACCGCGCCCCCGGCGCGGACAGCCTCCATGCGCCTGCCACGCGCCGCTGCCCGCCGCGGGCCTGCCGCGGCTCACCGGCCGGCGCCTTCGCCGCAGGTTCCGGCGGGCCCGGACCGCCCGGCGCGCGCGGTGCCGGTTGGCGTGCAGGGCCCGGCCCGCTTCCGTCATCAACCTGCCGGGCCTCGAGCGCCCGGAGCCCCGGCCGGGCCGTCTCACCGGGCGGGGCGCATCCGCCACCGGACATCCCGCGCAGCAGCGAAAGTGAACCAGAAATGACAGACCCCTTCTTCCTTCCCGTGTCCGGGTTCGAACTGCCGCGCTTCGCCGGGCCGGCGACCTTCATGCGGCTGCCGCATCTCACGCCGGACCACCCGCGCGTGCCGGAGGTGGATATCGGGCTGATCGGCGTGCCGTGGGATTCGGGCACCACGAACCGCCCCGGCCCGCGCCACGGCCCGCGCCAGATGCGCGACCTCTCCACCATGATCCGCGCCGAGAACGGCGCCACCCGCATCCGCCCCTTCGAGAGGGCCACCTGCGCCGACCTCGGCGACGTGACCATCAACCCCTCCGACATCCAGGACAGCATGACCCGGATCACCGAGTTCTATGCGCGGGTGATCGGCCAGGGCATCCGCCCGCTCACCGCGGGGGGCGACCACCTCACCTCGCTGCCGGTGCTGCGGGCCGTCGCCTCGATGGGCCCGGTGGGGATGATCCACTTCGACAGCCACACGGACCTCTTCCACTCCTATTTCGGCGGCACGATGTACACCCACGGCACCCCCTTCCGCCGCGCGGTGGAAGAGGGCCTGCTCGACCCGACCCGGGTGTGCCAGATCGGCGTGCGCGGCTCGACCTATGACCGGGAGGACCGCGACTTCGCCGCCTCCGTCGGCATCCGCATCATCGAGATCGAGGAATTCCATGCCCGGGGCGTGGATGACGTGATGGAGGAGGCCCGCGCCATCGCCGGCTCCGGCCCGACCTATGTCTCCTACGACATCGACTTCGTCGATCCCGCCTTCGCGCCGGGCACCGGCACGCCGGAAGTGGGCGGGCCGACCTCCTACCAGGCGCTGCAGGTGGTGCGGGCGCTGCGCGGCGTGGACATCGTGGGCGCGGACGTGGTGGAGGTCTCCCCGCCCTTCGACGCCTCCGGCGCCACGGCCTATCTCGGCGTGCAGATCATGTTCGAACTGCTGTGCATGATGGTCCAGAGCGACAAGCACTGAGCCCGCCCGGGCGTTCTGCCATTCGGAACGCGCCTTCCGCCCTTCCGCGCCGCGGAGGCCGGTTCGCGCCCGGGAGATCCGGGACCTCCCCTCGGGAACGCCCGGCGCGGATCCGCCATGCCGGGCGGTTTCCCCCCGGGGCAGACGCCGGGCAATGACCTCTCCCTGCGGCCACGGGAGTGCGAGGCTGTCGGGCCGGGCGGCGGCGGGCGTGGCGCGCTGTCATGCCCCCGCTGTCCGGATGCCGGGGGGCCGGCGCCTCACGCGGCATCCCCGTGCAGCGGAACCACCACGCGCCCCCGCACCTTGCCCGCCAGCAGGTCCGGGGCGAGGGCGATGACCTCGCCCAGCGGGCACTCGGTGGTGAGCCCGTCGAGCCGGGCGGTGTCGAGCGTGTCGGCCAGCCGCGTCCAGGCCTCCAGCCGGTCGGGCCGCGGGCACATCACGCTGTCCACGCCGGCCAGGGTGACACCGCGCAGGATGAAGGGCGCCACCGTGGCCGGCAGGTCCATGCCGCCGGCCAGCCCGCAGGCGGCCACCGTTCCGCGGTAGCGGACCTGCGACAGCAGGTTGCCCAGCACCCGGCCGCCCACCACGTCCACCGCGCCGGCCCAGCGTTCCTTCGCCAGCGGCCTGCCCTCGCCGGACAGCGCCTCGCGCGCCACGATCTCCGCCGCGCCGAGGCCGCGCAGGAAGGCCTCCTCCTCCGGCCGCCCTGTCAGCGCATGCACCTCATGGCCGAGCGCGGCGAGCAGCGCCACCGCGATGCTGCCCACGCCGCCGGCAGCGCCCGTCACCAGAACCGGGCCGGAGCCGGGCCGCAGCCCGTGCCGCTCCAGCGCCATCACGCAGAGCATCGCGGTGTAGCCGGCGGTGCCGATGGCCATCGCCCGGCGCAGGCTGAGGCCCCCGGGCAGCGGCACCAGCCAGTCCGCCTTCACCCGGGCGTAGCCGGCCAGCCCGCCCCAGTGCCGCTCTCCCACGCCCCAGCCGTTCAGCACCACCCGGTCTCCCGGAGCGAACTCCGGACTGTCGGAGGCCTCCACGATGCCGGAGAAATCCACCCCCGGCACCATGGGAAAGCTGCGCACCACGGGAGAGGCGCCGGTGATCGCCAGCGCGTCCTTGTAGTTCACCGTGGACCAGCCGACCCGGACCAGCACATCGCCGTCCGGCAGCGCGTCGCGCTCCAGCCGGGTGAGCGCGGCGTGGGACCGGCCGTCGCCGGCCCGGTCGATCAGAATTGCGTCGAACATCTCGGGTCTCTCCTCGCGTCACTGTCATCGGGCCCCGGCCCGCCGAAGCCGGGGCAGTCTCACCGATCCTGCCGGCCTCCCGCAAGGCGCTCCCCCTCCGGCACGGCGCGTGCGCCCCGCCACGCTGCGCGTCCTCACCGGCCCGGGTCGCGCCCGGCGCGCTCCACCGCGCGGCACAGGCGGGAGAGATCGGGCGCGGGGGGCGCCGTCTCCCCGCCGAACAGAACCCGGTCCAGCGGGGCCAGCAGGCGGTGACGCTCCGCCTCGCTCCGCGCGGCGAGCAGGCTGGCCGCGGCGAGGCGAGCCCCGCCGATGTCGCCCGCCCGCGCGCAGCGGCGCAGCGCCCGGCGCGCCCGGGCCCGGGCGCGCATCGCCTGCCATTTCCCGAGGCCGCCCCCGGCAAGACTGCGGCCGCGCGCGCTGACGCAAAGCGCGGCCAGCGCCCCGGCCAGCCAGAGCGCGACTGGCGCCGCCCCGCCGCCGAAGCCGCTGCGCCAGCGGTCCGTCGCGTTGCCGGTGAACCCGGCATAGCCGATGGCGCCGGGCGGGATGCGCACCGTCTTCGCCACGTCCTCGCCAGTGTCGAACCAGGGGATCACCACCTCCGGCAGCACCCCGGGTTCCCCCGTGATCGGGCGCAGGGTCCAGGTCCAGACCACGGTCGTCACCGGGCCCGCGGGGGTGAGCTGCATGTCGCGGGTCTCCGGGGGGGTGAAGGTGATGAGCCAGGGCGCGCGCATGGGCGGCTGCTCGGGCAGCATCTGCGGCGTGGCGCCGAGCACGCGCAGCACCACCCGCCGCTCCACGCTGTCGCCGTCGGTGAGGCGGGAGGCATCCCGGCTCCAATGGTCGGAGAGCTCCACCGCCCGGGCCGGCAGCCAGCCGGCCTCCGCCCCCGCCGGCGCCGGCCGCACCTCGAAGCTCACCGCCGGCGAGCGCACGATGCCGGTGCGCCGCACCCCGTCGCGGCCGACATAGCGCAGCTCATGCGCCACCGGCAGCAGGGTGATCGTGCCCGCCCGCTGCGGAAAGAAGGCGATGCGCCGCTCCATCACCCGGGCGCTGCGCCCGTCCACCAGTTCCTCGTGCCACGTGTCCTGGCCCAGCCGCATCCAGTCCAGATCCGCCATCCGGCGCAGCTTCAGGTCCTCGTGGGCGATGTCGAGCCGGTAGGTGCCGCGCAGGGTGGCGAGCATCATCTGGCCCACGCGCGGCGCCGCGTCGGGCGTGTCGAACAGCACCTCCAGCCGGGCCTCGTCCGGGGCGAAGTCGGAGTCCTGCGCCAGCGCCGGCGCGCAGAGCAGCGCGAGGACCAGCAGAAGCGCCGCGCGCAGGCCGGCGGTCACCATCGCACCCCCTCCTCGGCCAGGGCGGTGCCGGTGGCGCGGCGGCGCTCCATCTCGGCGGCAAGGCGGCTGCGCAGGTAGACGCCCGGCGCGTCGGCAAGCGTGTCGAGCCAGGCGTCGCTGGCCGCGACCATGCGGTCCCCGTCCACCGGGCGCTTGGCGTTGGCCCGGGTCGGGTCATTCTCGGAGGAGAGCAATTCGCGCTCCGGCGCGTCCGGGTCGAAGGCCTCGGCGGCCACCCCGGCCCCGGCGAGCAGGGCACGGATGCGGCCGTGGCCCATCGCCTCGCCCACCACCGGCTCCACCAGCGTGGCGACGAAATCGCGGCTGCGGCGGGCGTCGGAGTCGAAGCGGTTGGAAAACAGGTAGGCGTCGAAATAGGCCACCGACAGCTCCGGCCGCCCGGTCATCGCCAGGGTGAGCGCCCGGTTGTAGGTGGCGCTGCGGCCGACGCGGGCAAAGGCGGCATCGGCCTGCGCGTAGCGTCCGAGCGCGTAGAGCGCGGCGCCGCGCGGCGCGTCCCCCTCCAACAACGGCAGAGCCAGTGCGGGGGCGCCGGCGCGCCAGGCCAGCCGCGCCCAGGCCTGGGGCCCCGCGGCGATGGCGAGGGCCAGCGCCAGCCCGGCTGCGAGGAGCGCGCCGCGTCTCATGCCACGGCCCGGCGCCGGAACAGCGGCAGCAGCGCGAGGCAGGCCAGCGCCACCGCCCAGCGGCCGTGATCGGTGAACAGCACCCTGCGCCGGCGCAATTCGGTCTCCGAGGCGCTGCCGTGGGCGCCGAGCGCCTCTGCCAGCGTGTCCGGTGCGGTGGCGGGCACCACGCGCCCGCCCCCGGCCCGCGCCACCGCCTCCAGCGCGCCCGGTGCCGGCGGCGGCATCCCGTAGGGCAGGCTGGCGGGGCTGACCGCAACGGCCCAGACCCGCGCCCCGGAGGCGCGCAGCAGCCCCACCTCATGCAGCGCCTCGGGGCCGAGCCCGCCGCCATCGGAGACCAGCACCACGTCCGGCGCCTCGGCGGAAGCGTCGGCCAGCGTCTGTCGGGCCAGGGCGAAGGCGCGGTCAGGCCGGCTTCCGGCCACCGGCATGGTGTCGGGGCCGAGCGCGCCGATCACCGTCTGAAGCTGCTCGGTCTCCTCCGTCGGCACGCTCACCAGAAAGCTCTCGCCCGAGAACAGCGCCAGGGCCACCGGCCGGGTTCCGTGCCGGTCCACCAGCCGGGAGACCGCGGCCTGCGCATCGTCGAGCCCGCCGCCCTCGACCACCGAGGGCGAGAGATCGACCAGGATCATCAGCACGTCGAGGTTGCGGAAGGCGGGTGCATCCCGGTTGCGCGTCGCCGGCCCGGCGAGGCCGAGCGCGAGCAGCGCCGCCGCGGCGCCGAGCAGCCAGGGCCGCAGGTCCCGCGTGGCCTCGTCCACCCAGCCGCGCGCGCGCAGGAGTGCGAGCATCTGCGGTGCGATGAGCCGGCGCCAGGCCGCCAGCCCGTCGGCCCGCCGCGCCATCAGCACCGCCGCCGCCAGGGCGAGCGGCAGTCCCAGCAGCCAGAGCGGGCGCAGCAGCAACACGGGGCCGAGATCGATCATGCCACCTCCCCGCGCCGCAGCAACAGCGGCACTCCGAGCAGCAGCAGCGCCAGCGCCCCGGGCCAGACCCAGAGCGGCCGCCAGCCGCGGATGGGCGGGGCGTCCGCGGCACTGGGTTCGAGCCGGTCGATCGCCTCGGCGACGGCACGCAGGTCCGCGGTGCTGCGCACCCGGAACATCACCCCGCCCGCCGCCTGCGCGATGCGGCGCAGGGTTGCGGTGTCGACCGCGTCGCGGCTGTCGGGCGCGCCCTCCAGGTCGCGGGGGCCGAGGGCGATGGTGTGGATGCGGATGCCGAGCGCCGCGGCCGCGCCGGCCGCGGCCACCGGGTCCACCGCGCCGCTGGTGTCCTGCCCGTCCGAGAGCAGCAGGATCACCCGGCTGTCGGCGGCCCGCCCGCGCAGCCGGCGGATGGCGAGGCCGAGCCCGTCCGCGATGGCCGTGGCGCGGCCGGAAACGCCGATCATCGCGGTCTCGATCGCTTGCGCGACGGCGGCCACGTCATGGGTCGGGGCGGCGGCCACATAGGCGCGCGCCCCGAACACCACCAGCCCCACCCTGTCGCCGTCGCGCCCACGCACGAACTGCGCCGCCACGGCCTGCACCGCGGCGAGGCGCGAGACCCGGGCGCCGTCGAGCTCGAAATCCTCACGTTCCATCGAGCCCGACAGATCGAGCGCCAGCACGATGTCGCGCCCCGAGGCGGGCAGCGCGTCGATGGTCTCGAGCTGGCGCGGGCCGGCGAGGGCGAGAAGCGCGCAACCCCAGGCCAGCCAGAGCGCGGCGCGCGGCAGGTGGCGCGCCGGCCCCTTCGGCACGGCGGGCCGGGCCTGCGCCGCGAAGGCGGGTGGCAGGGCAAGCGCGGCCCGGCGCAGCGGGCGCTGCGGCAGCAACAGCGCCAGCAGCGGCAAGGGCAGCAGGAGCAGGAGCCAGGACGCGGCGAAGCTCATGTCCCCCGCCCCCTCAGCGGGGGACGCACCGTCTCCCCGCGCGGCCGCGGGCGCGACGGGCCGTCGCCCGGTTCGGCAGCAGTCGGCGCACCGCCGGTCGGTAGCGCCCCCTCCGGTGCGCGATCATTCGCACCGGCGGCCCCCGCCTGGGCACCGCCCGGCTGCGCGACGTCATCCATGTCATCACCGGGCATCCGGGCCTCAGCCACGCCACCCGGGAGCCGCGCAGCAGTTGCACCGCCATCATTCGGCGGGGTGGCCCCGCTCCCCCGGGGCGGCGCAACCCCGAGCACGGGATCACCCGGCAGCACGGCCTCACCCACGCGGTCCCCGGGCAGGGCAACATCAGCGAGGTCAACACGCGGTTGTCCGGCCACTGGCGCGCTGCCCCCCGGCGGCACGGTCTCGGGCACACCGCCCCCGGGTCGCGCAAGCCCGGCCACGTCATCACGCGGCTGTCCGGTCTCCGGTGCGTTGTCGCCCGACGGCACGCCTGCTCCGTGATGCGCGGCTGCGGGGCCGCCAGTTCCGCGCCGCGCGGGCTCCGGCGCCGGGCGGGCGTTGCGCGCAGGCCACGGCATGGGGCCGGGCCGCCGCGCGGCGCGCAGCACCCGGCGCTCCAGCGCCTCCGCATCCCCCGGCACCGCGGGGTCGTAGAGCGCCCGGCGCGTGTCCGGC
Organism: Paroceanicella profunda; assembly: GCF_005887635.2. Lineage (GTDB taxonomy): Bacteria > Pseudomonadota > Alphaproteobacteria > Rhodobacterales > Rhodobacteraceae > Paroceanicella > Paroceanicella profunda. The sequence continues at coordinate 367,338 of NZ_CP040819.1, forward strand.
GGCAGGGGCTCAGCCGGGGCGAGGCGGCGCAGGAGGGCGGCGAGCCCGGCGAGCCGGTCCTCCCCCGGCAAGCCCCTCAGCCGGCGCAGCTCGGCCTGCACCGCCTGGCGGCGTGAGGGCCGGCGCCCCGTCACCAGCCGCAGCAGGGGCACGAGCGCCAGCCCGCTCACCAGCCCAAGGGCCAGCATCGCGCAGGCGTCGCGCCAGCCGAAGGCGGCGAAGCCCTCCGGCAGGCGGATCGGGGCCAGCCCGGACAGCAGCTCCTCCGGGCTCATGCGCAGGCCTGCGCGAGCGGATCCTCGTCGGAGCGCACCAGGCGCGTGGCGATGCCGAGCGCGTCCAGCCGCGCCGGCACCTCCGAGCCCGAGAAGCGCACCGGCTGCGCGGCCCGGCCCCGGCGGATGGTGAACACCCCGGCCGGCGGGGCGGTCTCCAGCGGGTCCTGCACCAGCAGGACCGTGAGGCGGCACTTGCGCAGCACCGCGCGGGCGACGGCGTCGAAATCCGCGCCGGGCCTGTCGAACCCGGTGGCGAGGATGAGCGCGGCCCCGGTGGTGACGGAGGCCGCGGCGCGGTCGAGGATTTCGGAGAGCTCGGGCCCCGGGGCGGCCGGGTCCGCCTCCAGCCCGGCGGCATGCAGGCGCGCGAGCGTGGCGAGCAGCCCGAGCAGGGCCGCCTCGCGCGGGCGAGGCGCGGCCACGCTGGTCTCGCCGTCACGCACCGCGTGCAGCCCCACCCGGCCGCCCGCGGCCACCACGCTCCAGCCCTCCAGCGCCAGCGCCTCCGCGGCCGCGACCGAGCGCAGGCGGCCGCGGCTGCCCCAGAACATCGGCGCGCGCAGGTCCGCGACCAGGAGGGCGGTCTTCTCCACCTCCTCGTGGAAGGTGCGCAGCTGCGGCCGCCCGCTGCGCGCGGTGGCGGCGGGGTCGAGATGGCGCGGGTCGTCGCCGTCCTGGAAGGGGCGCAGGTCGAAGATGTCGGTGCCCTCGCCCCGCCTGCGCCCGGCCACCGCCCCGGCACGCGAGGCCGCGGCCGCGGCCCGGTCCGCCGCCCCGGCCCGGCCCGCGAGGGCGACGAGCCGCTCCAGGCTCAGCCCGATGCCGGCGGGAGCCGGGGTCATAGCGGGCGCACCCGCTCGAGGATCTCCGCGAAGAGGCCGCGCGCGGTCTCCCCCGCCGCCAGCGCGCGCCAGGTCGGGATCAGCCGGTGGCACAGCACGTCCGGGGCCAGGGCCGCCACGTCCTCCGGCAGCGCATGGTCGCGGCCGTGCAGGAAGGCCCGGGCCCGGGCGCTGGCCGCGAGGGCCAGCGAGCCGCGCGGCGAGACCGCGTGGCGGATCCGCTCCGTCACGGCGAGCCCTTCCGCATCCCGCCGCGTGGCCATCACCAGCGCCACGATGTACTGCCGCAGGGCGGGCGAGAGATGCACCCCGGCCACGGCCGCCTTCATCCGCGCAAGCTCGGCGCGCGCCAGCCTGTCGGCCTGCGGCGCCGGGGCGTGGCTGAGCTCGCCCTCCACCAGGTCGAGGATGGCGCGTTCCTCCGCCTCGCCCGGCAGCGCGAGCAGCACGTGCATCCCGAACCGGTCCAGCTGTGCCTCCGGCAGGGGGAAGGTGCCCTCGTTCTCCAGCGAATTCTGCGTGGCGATCACCATGAAGGGCTCCGGCAGGGGATGCGTCTCCCCGCCCACGGTCACCTGCCCCTCGGCCATCGCCTCCAGCAGCGCGGACTGCACCTTGGGCGGGGCGCGGTTGATCTCGTCGACCAGCACCAGCTCGTGGAAGATCGGGCCGGGCAGAAACCCCATGTCCGCTGATCCGGCACGGAACACCCGGGTGCCGGTGATGTCGGAGGGCATGAGGTCCGGCGTGCACTGGATGCGGGCGAACCGGCCCTCGATCCCCCCTGCGAGACAGCGCACCGCGCGGGTCTTGGCCAGGCCCGGCGGCCCCTCGATGAGCAGGTGCGCGCCGGTGAGCAGGCCGATGAGCAGGCGTTCGACGAGGGTCTCATGGCCGATCAGCGCGGCCTCCATCCGGGCCGCGAGCCTGCGGACGGCGTCGTTCGGCGCGTGGCCGGGGGCGAGTTCCGCGGCGTCCTCCATACCAGTCTCCTGTCGTGTCATTGCCGGCCCCGCGCGGACAGGCCGGCGGGACGGGAGAGAGTCGCCAGAGGATGCGACATTCCGCGGCCCGCCGCTCTACGACGAAGGGAGGAGAAGCAGGACCGGGCTCGCGGGCGGGCATTCGCTGGGGGGCGATGGGCGACAGGCGTCGCCGGCCCGCTGCTCCGGCTCCCGCCAACCGGCCCATTTCGCCAGCCTGTGCGTCGGGAGCGGCCGTGCGCCCTGACCCGGGGCCTTCGCCGGGCGGCTGCGGTCCGGACGGCACCCCGCGATGGCCCGGCATCCGGGCAGGGTCGGCAGGTGAGTGGTCCTTGGGCGCCGACGCCGGACACTCGGAACGCCTGTCGATCCCTCCACCCCTCACCGCGCTCAGGAAAGCCTCGGAAACCTCACCCCGGTCGACACCTGCTCCGGTCGTGCCAGAGCGACCTGGCCGAACGAGGGTGGATCAGCGCCGAGACCATCCGCCAGCACCGCTCGCTCAACCGAACCCCGGCGGCCCCACCTCAAAGGAAACGAGCCGGACCCTCCTCACCGTCAGGGCATCACGGGTCCCGGGCTATCCGGAGACGGGCAGACAGAGCGAGCGGGAGCCGTCTCAAATGGGCTCCTGAAACACCACTTCCACGGTGTTTCCGGCCGAAACGATGACGAAGGCGGCATGTCAGGCATCGGGCGATCGCGGTCTCGAAGGCCCGCTGACGGGCGAGCCGCCTCCCCGGCCCCGGGCCAGGATGGGCGCCGGTCGCCGATAGGTTGAGCCCCCTCAGGCCACCGGCTTTCCCCACGTTCAGATGCCGGCGTACCATTCGTAGCCGCGATCTTCCCAGTAGCCGCCGTTGCCGCCCCGGATGCCGGCGAAGCTGTCCACCAGCTCGATGCCCATGATGTATTTCGCCTGCTTGTAGCCGAGCTGGCGCTCCACCCGAAGGCGCAACGGGGCGCCGTGGGCCACGGGCAGCGCCGCGCCGTTCATGGCGTGAGCGAGGATCGTCTGCGGGTGGAAGGCATCGATCATGTCGATGCTCTCGTAGTAGACGCCGCTGCCGTCCAGCGTCAGTTCCAGCGCATCGGCACAGTGGAAGACGACGTATCGGGCGGCCGGCTTCGGGCCGGCCCGCTTCAGGACCGCGCCGAGAGGCACGCCCGTCCACTTGGCGATGGCGCTCCACCCCTCGACACAATCGTGGCGGGTGATCTGCGTGCGGGAGGGCATCGCCGAGAGATCGGCGAGGGACAGCGACAGGGGCGTGTCGACCAGGCCGCCGACGCTCAGGCGCCAGTCGGCGAAGGCGCTTCCCTGATGCTGAACATAGTCCGGCGTGTCCGGCTGGACGGTTCCGTTCGCGTAGAAGCGCGGCGTGATGTCGGCCTCGGTGTACTCACGTGCCAGCGCGTCCCTGCCCTGCAGGAGCCGCTGCGCCCGCAGGGTCAGCGTCTCGGCCGACCGGATCAGCGGGCCGCCGTCGCCCTGGCGGACCAGCGCCTCCCAGCCGCCGATCGCGGCGGCTCCGGCGGCCACCGATCCGACGGTCAGGAAGCTGCGGCGGGTGATCAGACGCTTCATCATGCGCCCTCCTCTGTCCGGATGGCGTAGCGTCCGGTGATCATGGAGCGGATGTTGTTCCAGGGTCCCGAGAGCACGACCATCACGATGTGAACGATGAAGAACAGGAGCAGCAGCGACACGGCGATGAAGTGGATCGTACGTGCGGACTGCCGGCCCTGGAAGAGGTCGAGGAGATGCGGGAACACCGCGGTCATGCCGGGCGACATGGTCAGCCCGCTCAGCACGATCAGCGGCAGCAGGACGAAGATCACCGCGAGGTAGGTGAGCTTCTGGAGCGCGTTGTAGCGCCGGGCCTCGTCGCCCTTCGGAAACCGCAGGCGCAGGTGGTCGAGAACCTCGCGCCCCAGGTGACGGGGTGTGAGCTGATCCCGGGAGGGTGCGAGGTCGCGCCGGAGGTGCCGCGAGACCAGGCCGCAGGCGAGGTAGAGCGCCCCGTTGGCGATGAGCAGCCAGGCGAAGAAGAAGTGCCAGTGGCGCGCCGCGCCCAGGTCGTAAAACCCCGGCAGGGTGGCCCATGCCGGGAAGGCGCGCGGGGTGGGGATGCCCTCGACATCCGACACGCCGAGCACGCCGGTCGTCGGGATGGCGGCGCCCGCGACCAGGAGCCGGCCCTTCAGCGTGCCGTCCGCGCCTTCGACCGCGCCGATTGACAGCACCGCCGGGTCGCCGTCCTGCCCCGTCCTGCCCCAGTAGAGCGCGGGATGGGCGTTGAAGATCTGCAACCCGCTCATCAGCATCACCGCGAGCGTGAAGGCGTTGATCCAGTGCGTGATCCGGGTCACGGCCGAGTGACGCTTCACCAGGACCTTCGCGCCTCGGGGTGGCTGGGCTTCTTCTGACATGTGTCCCTCCCCGGATGGGGCTGTTTGCGGAAAGCTGGCGTCGCTGAATGCGGGAGGCTCAGCGGCCACCGGGTCGATCCGAACCGGCAGCCGCCGAACGTGGCGGCTGCGCGGATCACATCGGCGGAACGACGCCGTCCTTGCCGACAACCACCTGTTTCGCGGTGTAGCCGTCACCGGACGGGGCGGCGACGATGAACACGGTCGCGCCCGTGACGAGATCCGCCCTGGACGCCCCGATGATGGTGACCACCGGCGTTCCCTCGGGGATGGCGATCTCCTTGTCCTTGCCGTTGTAGTTGACCGTGACCTGGCGGCCCTCCACGTCCTTGACCGCGTTCGCGACTGTGGCGTTGGTCATCGTGCTCTTCGGCTTGAGGTCCCAGCCGTAGCTGCCCTCGCCCAGGCCCTTCAGCTCAGGCGGGAAAATCACAACCTCCAGCGCGCCGGCAACGCCCTTTTCATTCGGCAACGAGGCAATGCCGACGAAATCGCCGGTCTTGATGTCCGAGACCTTCGCCTCTGCAACGCCGGCGATCGGCGCGCCGTCGGGCAGCGTCACGATCGCGGTTTCGCCTTCGCGCGTGTGGACGGTCAGCGTCGATCCGTCGAGCGTCTCGACCGTGCCGCGAACGTGCTGAGGGGTCGCGGCGTCCGCGAGGACGAGGCCCGGCAGCGCCATGGATGCCACGATGGCAATGGTGGACAGCAGCGTGATCTTCATGATTGATCCCTTACCTATCAGTAGGTAGTTTTTTGCGGCTCAGAAGAGGGCCCGACCGGCGCCGCAAGACGACCGGGCCGCGGGTCTCAGGCAGGCACGAGCCTGCGCAGAGAGGGAAAGACGATGGCCGCGAACAGCTCGGGCCTGCCCTGCGCGCGGGCCATGAGCATCGCGCCGTGCACCGCGGCGATGAACCATTCGGCCTCGGTGGCGGCCGGTTCGGAGAGCCGGAGGGAGCCGTCCTCCACGCCGCGCTTCATCTGCCGGACCATCCAGGCGGACAGCCCGTTGAAGAAGGACCGCACCTCGGCGGCCACATCCTCGGGAAGCACCGGCATCTCGGTCGCCAGATGGGCGCACACACAGAACGGAAGATGGCCGTCGACGATGCACGCCTCCCAGTGCCGCGCGTAGGCTTCCAGGGCAGCGCGGGCATTGGCCGAGTCCCTCTCAGCAGCCGCGAGGCCGGTTTCGGCGCTGGCACGGAACGCCACGACCAGTTCGCGAACGAGGTCCGACTTGGCCGGAAAATGGTGGTGGATGCTGGCCTTGCGGATGCCGACGACCTTGGAAATGTCGGCGTAACTGAAGCCGTTATACCCGCCGGCGATGACGAGCTCCCGCGCAGAGGCGAGTATCCGGTGCGATGTGGTCGATGTGGCGTTCATGCTCTCATCCCTTGCGATGTCACCTCTCTACCAACTGATAGGCAGGCTATCAAGCCGGCGTTTCGCTTCGCACGCAGACGTGATCCGCGCCGATTGCCCGGTACGGCTTCGCCTGGTCGCCGCGGACCCGTTCCCGGGGGCATGCGATGGGCCGCTCCCGCCCGACGAGCACGGAATTCGGCTTCAATGGGGGGTGTTGGCCAGGTGAGCGGCGAGGAGATCGATGAAGGCTCGCAATCGCTGAAGGCCTTTCAGGTCACGGTGATACCCCATCCAGATGTCGCGGGCGGGAGGCTCTGACGGGAGCTGGAGCCGGCGCAGCTCCGGGAGCTTGTCGCCGACAGCCCTGGGCAACACCGCGATGCCGACGCCCTGCGCGCACATCCGCCCCTGCACATTCCGGTTGTTGGATCGCACGGCGAGGGTGGCGTTCGGGAAACTGTCCCTGAGCCAGGCGATATCGGGGAACTGCCCGGTCGACGTGTCATGGGTGATGAGGCGGACCCCGGTGCCATCGCCATAGGTCGGATCGGGGGTTCCCCGTGCAACATAGGCGCCATAGGTCAGGCCGAACAGCCTTCGCTGGATGACGTCGGGCGCCTCGAAGGGGACAATCCGAAAGGCGATGTCGGCTTCGCGCTGAGCCAGGCTGAAGAGCCGGGTGCCCGTGAGGATCTCGATCTCCACGCCGGGATAGGCCCGTGAATACTCCGCCACGACAGGCGGAAGGACAAAGGCTCCGAACCAGTCTGCGGAGGATATCCTGAGCGTTCCCCGGAGATGCTGCTCCTGCCCCGCGAGGCGCCGCTCCATCGCCAGTGCGCTCTCCTCCATCTGCTCGGCCAGACGGAGGATGGCGCGCCCCTCCTCTGTCGGCACGAGGCCCCCGGCGGTGCGCTGGAACAGGCTGTGGCCCAACGCCTGCTCGAGACCGCGAAGCCGGCGGCCGATGGTCGGATGGCTGAGGTCGAGCGCCCGCGCGGCCCCGCCCAGCGTGCCGGAACGAGCGATGGCAAGGAAAATCCGAACGTCACTCCACTCCATCTCGCGCCCCCTCAGAAATGAACGGAGAGAGTACAGATCTGTCAGTTAACGATCAATTCTGATCGCCTATCTAGGGCCTGTCCACCGCGGACCCGCCGCCAGGCGCGATGCGGCGGGATGTGGCTGAAGCACGCGAGCGCACAGGGTTTCCGGCCCCTCCGGGGCCCGCGCTCGACCAATCGGGAAGAGAGATATGCAGATCGGAGTCATCGGTCTTGGCAGCATGGGCGCCCCCATGGCCGTCGCCCTCGCCAGGGCCGGCCATGAGGTGCTGGGCTGGAACCGCAGCCGCGTCGATCCCGGCGGGGTTCCGGGGGTCACGCTGATCGGGCGCCCGGGGGACGCTTTCCAGGCGGACGTGGTCTTCACCATGCTGTCCGACGATGCGGCGATCCGGGACGTGGTGCTGGCCCCCGACCTGTTGCGGAGCGCCCGCAAGGGACTGGTTCACGTCGTCACATCGACGATCTCGGTCGCGTTCGCCCGGGAATTGGCGAGACTGCACGAGGAGGCGGATCTGGGCTATGTGTCCGCCCCTGTCCTTGGGCGCCCCAACGTCGCGGCGCACGGGGCGCTGAACATACTGGTCGGCGGCAAGGCCGACGCCGTGGCCGCCATCGAGCCCGTGCTCGCCCCGCTCGGCAGGAAGGTGTGGAAGCTGGGCGACACCCCGGCCCGGGCCAACGCCGCCAAGCTTGCGGCCAACATGATGATCGCCATGGCGATCGAGGCCATGGCGGAAAGTGTCGCGCTGACCGAAGGCGTCGGGCTCGACCGCTCGGATTTCTTCGAGCTGGTCCTGGGCACGCTGTTCTCGGGCCGCGCGTACGAGAGCTACAGCGCGCAGATTGCCGCGCGATCGTTCGAACCGGGCTTCAAGGCCAGGCTCGCGCTCAAGGACCTGCGTCTCGCGGGCGACCTGAGCAGGGAGATCGGCCGCAGGCTGCCGATGCTCGACGTGGTGCGCGATCGCCTGGACAGCGCGGTATCGGCGGGCCTCGGAGAGAAGGATTGGTCAATCATGGCCGACATCGTGGACGGTGGCGACAGAAGCGCCGCCGCCATCCCGACACAAACTGGAGAACGGAAATGAAGACCTGGCTCATCACCGGTTGTTCAAGCGGATTTGGCCGCCGGCTCGCCCTCGCCGCGGCAAGGCGTGGCGATCGGGTTGTCGCCACCGCGCGCACTGTCGAGGCGATCCGGGAGATGGCCCTCCCGTTCGAGGGCCGCATGATCGCAGTGCCGCTCGACGTGACCGACAGCGCGTCGGCAAGGGCGGCCGTCGAGAGGGCGGTGGAGGCGTTCGGCACACTCGACATCCTCGTCAACAATGCCGGATACGGTTTCTTCGGCGCAATCGAGGAAGCATCGCCCGAAGAATATCGCCCGATGTTCGAGGTGAACGTGTTCGGTCTCGTCGAGACCATCAGGGCCGCCCTGCCGGTTCTCAGGCGCGGCGGCGGTACGATCGTCAACATGTCCTCGAGCGCGGGCATCGCGGGCCACGGCGGAGGTGGCTACTACAATGCCGCCAAGTTCGCCGTCGAAGGCTTGTCCGAGGCGCTGGCGGATGAAGTCAGGCCATTCGGTGTGAGGGTGGTCATCGTCGAGCCGGGGCCCTTCCGAACGGAGTTCCTGGGCCGCTCCATAGCCATGGCGGCGCAGGAGATGCCGGAATATGCCGCGAGCTCGCGTCGTCGGTATCGCGAGACGAACGACGGCCACCAGGCGGGCGATCCCGACAAGGCGGTCACCGTGATCCTTCGGGCCGTGGACGCCGACGAGCCCCCGCTGCACCTGCCTCTCGGCCCGGTCGCCCATGGGATTGCGGAGCGGAAGCTGGCCGCGTTCCGCAAGGATATCGACACATGGCGGGACGTTTCGATCAACACCGATTTCGACCGTCCCTGACCGCGCGTCGCCAGCCGAACCGACCGCCGATCTTCAAGCGGCGTGCGACGACGCGCGCGACCTCATGCACCCGAGAAGGGCCCCGGCAACACGGTCCGCTACTGCCGGACGTCCCGGGGTGCGACGATGGCATGCGTCACGACCCCGGATCGCATGGCCTGCCGCGATCCCGCCGATCTGCGCAGGTGGCGGGCCGGCGATCGGGGAGGGGTGGGCCTGCGACGATCCGGAAAAAGGCGTGCGGTCATGTGAAGAACTGCTCCAGCCCACGATCCCAGTAGGGTTGGCCTCCGAACCGCTCGGCAAGCCAGTCGATGAACACCCGGACCTTCGGCGCCAGTTCGCGCGAACTGGGGTAGAGCGCCCAGAGCGTCTGCGTCGATACGAGCGGGTAGTCGCGCAGGACCGGCACGAGGGCACCGGAGCGAAGTTCCTCCGCGGCGCATCAGGTGGCCATCAGCGCGACGCCGAGCCCTGCACAGGCCGCATCCCGCACCGTTCCGCCGTCGTTGATCCGCAAGGCGGGCGTGACGCGCTTCGCGATCACCTCGCCGCCCCCGGACCGGAACGTCCAGAGGTCGAGCGTCCCGACGACGAGACAGGCGTGCCCTGCGAGATCGTCGGGGCGGGCCGGCGCTCCGCTGCGGCGCAGATACTCCGGCGACGCGACCAGAACCCGGCGGTCGGGCGCGAGACGACGCGCGACGAAGGAGGACTCGCCGAGATCCGCGTAGCGCACCGCGACATCGAAGGCCCCTTCGACGAGGTCTACGACGCTGTCCGAGATGCGCATGTCGAGAGACAGGTCGGGATATCTGGCGCAGAAGTCCGGCAGGCCCGGAACGATGTGCATGCGCGCGAAGGAGGCGGGGGCGGCGACCCTCAGGGTGCCGCGCGGCGTGGCCTGCCCGCGCCCGAGCGCCGCCCTCGCCGTCTCCGCCGCGAAGACGACATGCTCCGCGTGCGGCAGGAACGCGAGGCCGTCCTCGGTGAGGGTCACCTGTCGTGTCGTCCGGTGCAGGAGCCTTGCGCCGAGCCGTCTCTCCAGCGCGGCCAGCCGGGCGCTCGCACCAGCCGGCGTGAGGCCAAGGTCCCGCGCGGCTGCGCTGATGCTGCGCAGTTGGGCGATCCGCATGAACAGGTTCAGGTCATCGACTTCCATGGCTCGGCCTTCAAGGATTTCTTGAAACTGATCCCGGGCGCGGGCCGCTACCCGGGGCAATCAGGAGACCTCAAATGACCGCCACGTCAACCATGCCGCGGTGGCCGAAACGCCCCGCCTCCTCTGGAAGGAACATCGTCATGACCAAGACCATGAAGGCGGCCGTTCTCACCCGCTTCGGCGGTCCGGAAGCGTTCGAGATGCGCGAGGTGCCGGTGCCCGACGTGGGTCCGCGCCAGGTACGCGTGCGGGTGCACGCCACCGCCGTCAATCCGCTCGACTACCAGGTGCGCCGGGGCGACTACGCGGACCATGTGCCCCTGCCCGCGATCACCGGACACGACATCTCCGGCGTCATCGAGGAGCTTGGCTCCGACGTTCACGAGTTTGCCGTCGGCGACGAGGTCTACTACACCCCGAGGATATTCGGCGCGGCGGGCTCCTATGCCGAGCAGCACGTGGCGGATGTGGAGCTGATCGGCCGCAAGCCGTCCAACCTCTCACATGCCGAGGCGGCGAGCCTGACCCTCGTGGGCGGGACCGTCTGGGAAGCGCTCGTCGAGCGCGCCCGGCTGAAGGTCGGCGAGACGATCCTCATCCATGGCGGCGCGGGGGGCGTGGGCACCATCGCGATCCAGGTCGCCAGGGCGATCGGCGCGCGGGTGATCACGACCGCGCGGGGGCGCGACCATGACTTCGTGCGCGGGCTCGGCGCCGACGAGACGATCGACTTCACGACCGATGATTACGTCGCGGCGGTCGCCGGACTGACCGGCGGAACCGGCGTCGATGTCATCCTCGACACGATCGGCGGCGACACGCTGGCGCGGAGCCCCCTGGCACTGGCAGATGCCGGACGCGTGGTGAGCCTTGTGGACATCGCCCGGCCGCAGAACCTGATCGAGGCCTGGGGCAGGAACGCGACCTACCACTTCATCTTCACCCGCCAGAACCGCGGCAAGCTCGACGCGCTCACCCGGCTTGTCGAGCGCGGCCGGGTGAAGCCCGTGGTCGCGGCAATCCTGCCGCTCGCCCGGGTGGGCGAGGCGCGCGCCATGCTGGAGAACAGCAGGGCCCATGGACTGCGCGGCAAGGTGGTGATCGATGTCTCGGGTGAGGCCGGCGCGCCGCCCTCGGCCTGAGCCCGCGCGCGGACGGTCGGGACATGCTTCCCGACCGCCCGCATCCGGAACGGCTCACGTCGCATCCCTGTCGGCCATGCCTCGTGGCGAATGCCCGCCGGCCGGTGGCGCTGAAAGCGCCGACGCCCGCTCAAGGCCGCGAAAGCGCCTCCTCCTCCTCCCCGGCGTGCCGGGCGACGAAGGCTCCGGGTGACATGCCCTGATGGCGTGCAAAGGCCATGCCGAAGGCACTGGCCGAGCCGTATCCCACCCGATGGGCAATCTCGGCATTCGTCAGCCCGCCCCGCAGGAGAAGATCCCGCGCCACCGCCATTCTCCACGTGGCCGCGTACTCCATCGGCGCACATCCCAGCGCGGTGCGGAACCGTTCGAAGAAGGTCGAGCGCGAGAGGCCCGCCTCGCGGGCCAGCCCCGCGACCGTGAGACCGCTTGCCGCGCCGGAGTGGATGCGGTGCAGGGCGGCGATGAGCCGGGGATCGGCCAATCCCCGCAGGAGGCCCGGAGGCCGTGTCGGCCCGGGGCCCGACCGCAGCGCCTCGATCATCATCACCTCCAGCAGGCGCTCCAGGATCATGAGGCGTGCGGGGCGGTCCGACCGGGTTTCGTCATGGATGACCGGAACCAGTGCCATGAGGCGCTCCTGCCCCGGGACGTGGATGACCTCCGGCAGGAGGGAAAGCAGCAGCGCCCTGTCCACCGTGGCGAACCGGCAGTGGCCGACGAGGGCCCGCATCTCCACCGGCGCCCCTTCCGGCCCGACGCGCACCCTGCCCGGGCCCGTCTCCAGCGGCACGCGGGACGCACCGGGGGGCGGTGGGAGGTCGCTCTCCATCGAGAAGCTGTCGAGATCCGGGATCAGGACAAAGTCTCCGGCGTCAAGCATCAGGGGGGCCCGCCCCTTCACCGAAAGGCGCGCCCGCCCCTCCACGATCGCGGCATAGAACGGGCTGGCCATGCCGCTGCGCTCCACACGCCAGCGCCCTCCGGCCTCGACCACCTTCGCAACGGCAGGGCGCGGCCGGAGAAGCGCGACGACGCTCGCGAGCGGGTCCATGCTGTGCTGAGCCATCGCGATCAGGACTTTCGCTGATTCCTTCCGGACTCTGAACGATAGAAAGTCCGGCACCGCCTGTCCATCTCTGGTCCAGTCAGGACAGGAGACACCGCATGCCCCGTATTCTCATCACCGGCTGCTCGTCAGGGTTCGGCCGAGCCATCGCCCTGCGCTTCCTCGACGCCGGCTGGGAGGTGGTCGCAACGATGCGCCGCCCGGCCCCCGAGGGGTTGCCGACCTCGGACACCCTGCGCGTGATGGCGCTCGACGTGACCGATCCGCACAGCATCTCGGCTGCCGTGGCCGCGGCAGGGCAGATCGACGCGCTGGTCAACAACGCGGGCGTGGGAATGCTGAACGTGCTGGAAGGCACCGGGATCGACCGCGCGCGCGAGTTGATCGAGACCAATCTCATCGGCACCATGGCGATGACGAAGGCGGTGATGCCGGCCATGCGGGCGCGCCAGAGCGGGGTCATCGTCAACATCAGCTCCAGCGTCACGTTGCGCCCGCTGCCCGCGCTCTCTATCTATTCCGCCAGCAAGGCCGCGATGAACGCCTTCACCGAGAGCTTCGCGCTCGAGGCCGCGGAGCACGGCGTGCGGGCCCGGCTGGTGCTGCCCGGCAGCGCGCCCGAAACTGCCTTTGGCAGAAATGCCGTGGCGCGCATGGGCATGGACATTCCCCAGGCCTATGCCCGGCTGGTGGAGACCTTCCTGCAGTCGCTGCACACAGCGGCCGAGAAAACGACCGCCCTTGACGTGGCAGACGCGGTGTGGCGCGCGGTCACCGACCCGGCCGCACCGCTGATGCTTCCCGCCGGGGCGGATGCCGAGACGTGGTTCCGCGACAGGGGGCAGCCACCCCGGCCCCTGCCCGCCACGAGCAACGGCAACGGCAACGGCAACGGCAACGGCAACGGCAACGAGGATCGCACCAGTCCGCCGCAACCGCGCAACCGAGCCCCGCGATGAACCGCTTGATCGACCGCGCCCGCCACCTGCCCGCGCCGGACGCGGAGCTGACCCTGGCCTACAGCCCGATCCGCCTGCCCCTGCCGGGCCGGTCGCCACTGGAACTGCGCCTGACCGCGCCGGCCACGGGCACCGGCCTGCCTCTCGTGATCTTCTCGCACGGCTACGGGCCGTCCAACTACATCCCCTCGAAGGACGGATACGCCCCTCTCGTGCAGTTCTGGGCGGAGCGCGGCCTTGCCGTGATCCAGCCCACGCACGCGAGTTCGCGTGTCGCGGGCCTGGGCCCGGACGGCCCCGACGCCCCATTCTACTGGCGCGAGCGCGTGGCGGAGATGCGCGCGATACTGGACCGGTTGGAGGATGTGGAACGGCAGGCCCCGGCGGTGGCGGGCCGGCTGGACCGGCGCCGGATCGCGGTGGCGGGCCATTCCTTCGGCGGGCACACATCGTCCCTCCTGCTGGGCGCGACATGGCGGGGCGAGGATTTCGCCGATCCGAGAGTGGCCGCCGGGCTTCTCCTCGCGGCTCCCGGACGGGGCGGCGCCGAACTCACCCCGGCGAGCGCCGCGCGCTTCCCCTTCTTCGATGTCGATTTCCGCGCGATCCGCAGGCCGGTGATGGTGGTGTGCGGGAGCGAGGACGATCCGCAGTTCACCCCGCGCGGGCCGGACTGGCACGCCGACGCCTTTCACGACGCCCCCGGGGCGGCGGCGCTTGTCACCGTCGCGGGGGTGGGCCATGGCCTTGGCGGCATCGCGGGCTGGGACGCGAAGGAAACCGAGGCCGAACTCCCCGACGCGCTGGAAGCGACCCGTCGTCTGAGCCTTGCCTGGCTGCGCGGCGCGCTCGGTGGCGACGAGACCGACTGGGACGCCGCGCGCGCGGCCCTGAAGGGGCCTGCCGCCGGGCTCGCTGTCCTGACGGAGAAAGACGCATAGGCCGATTTCCCGCGCTGCACGGGGCGGCGTCACCCGCACGGCGGCAAGGCAGCCGGCTTCGGCCCTTTCGCGCCGACAGCGGCGGGCCGGTCCGGCATCCGACCGCATTCGGAAACGGCCGGTCACAGACCGGCGGACATCATCGCGCAGTCCCGCCTGCTCGCGGCATCGCGGCCCCTGATGACGGGCGCCGCCGGTGCCGCGCCCGCCCGCCCGCCCGCCCGCGACGAGGCTGATGCTCCGGTTCCTCGCGCGCCACCTCCGGAAGCCGTTGCCCGCGCGGGCCCGGGCGGCCGCGAGCTCGCAGGTTTCCCCTCGGTCCCGGGCGGGTTTGACGTCTGCTCACCCGTCAAGGTGCCGCTGACGGCTCACCTGCATCCTGGCGATGGGCGGCAATCAGGCAGGGAGGACATGGCAATGTCGCCCGGTCCATTCGCTGATCGGAGGATCGGGCATCGCCGACCAGCGCGCGCCGCGGCATCTGCGAGCGGCGGCTCCTGACGTCCTGCTTCCGATCGGAGGGCGCGGCCGGGACACGGCACGCCGCGTCGCGCGCGACCCGGGCAACGCCGGTGGCGCGGCGATCGATCCGCCCGCGCAAGACCCGGGTCTTCGCGATCGCGCCATCGGCACGAGGGCACCCGCTTCGGAGATCGGGGCGATCCCGGCATCGGTCCCCGTGGGGAACGCGGGGGCGGGGCGGTCGCGCGGGAGGGCGCGCCCACTCCGCGACCGGTCAGGCCGATGCCGGCACGCGGGCGATCACCTTCACTTCGAAATCGAAACCCGCGAGCCAGTTGACGCCGACAGCCGTCCAGTTCGGGTAGGGAGGGGCCGGGAAGATCTCGGCTTTGGCCGCCATGACCTCGGGAAACTGCGCTTCGGGATCCGTGTGAAACGTCGTCAGGTCGACGATGTCGTCAAGCCCGCAACCGGCCGCCGCGAGCGTTGCCGCAAGGTTGGCGAAGGCCAGCCGCACCTGCGCGCCGAAATCCGGCTCCGGCGCGCCGTCGGGGCGGCTGCCGACCTGCCCGGACACGAACAGCAGATCGCCGCTGCGGATCGCCGCCGAATATCGGTGCGCGTCGTAGAGCGCATGCCTGCCGGGCGGGAAAACGGCTTCTCGATGGGCCATGGGGCCTCCTGTTCACCTGATGGGTCACGACGGGTGACCGGCCCGGGCCGCGGCCGGCCATAGCGGGCCGGCGTCAGCCCTGGATCACGTCGGACCACTCGGGATGCCGCAGGGCTTGCGCGCGCACGAACGGGCAGAGCGGCACGATCCTCTGGCCCTTCGCCCGGGCCCGCGCGATCAGGCTTTCAGCCAGCGCGCCGCCGACGCCCATCCCGCGCATGCTGTCGGGCACCAGCGTGTGATCGGCGATGATGAGCACATCGGACACCTTCGATATCGTCAGCTCACCCTCGCCTTCGACACCCGGCACACGGGCGACGAACCGTCCCTTGGTCTCGGTTTCCTCGAAGGAGATCTGTGGTTCGGGTCGGGTCATGGGGTCGCTTTCTTCATGGGTGGGGCAGGTCATGCGGGCAACGGGATATGTTCGTCGCGATCGTCCGCAGGCAGGTCGAACAGGCCCTGTCCCCAGCGCTGTTCCCGCCATTCGGCCTTGGCGGCCTCGATTCGCTCGCGCGACGAGGCGACGAAATTCCACCATATGTAGCGCGGGCCCGAAAGGGTTGCACCTCCGAGGATCATGATCCGGGCACCGGTTTCCCCGGCTTCTACGGTGATCCTGTCGCCGGGACGGAAGACCATCATCTGCGGCGCGCCATAGTCCTGCCCGGCGACCCTGATCGTGCCGTCGACGATGTAGATCCCGCGGTCCTCGTGCTCGTCCGGCAGCGGCAGCCGCCTGCCCGCCGCGAGCGTCACATCGGCGTAGAAGGTCTCCGACGGAAGCTTTGCCGGCGCCCGCTCGCCATAGGCCGTCCCCAGGATCAGCCGCAGCGAGACGCCGTTGTCCTCGATCATCGGCAAGGTCTCCTTGCCGTGATGCTCGAAGCTCGGGGCGTCGTCCTCGTGGGCCTCGGGCAGGGCGAGCCAGGTCTGGATGCCGAACAGGCTGTTGGGGCCGCTGCGCGCCTGCGCCGTCGTGCGTTCCGAATGGGTGACGCCGCGCCCGGCCACCATCCAGTTCAGCGCGCCCGGCCGGATCACCTGGTCGGCTCCGGTGCTGTCGCGGTGGTGGAAGTCGCCGCGGAACAGGTAGGTGACGGTCCCCAGCCCGATGTGGGGGTGCGGGCGCACATCGATCCCCTGCCCCGTCAGCAACTCGGCCGGTCCGGCCTGGTCGAAGAAGATGAACGGTCCGACCATCTGCCGTTTCGGCGCGGGCAGCGCGCGACGCACCTCGAAGCCGCCAAGGTCGCGCGCGCGCGGAATGATCAGCGTCTCGATCGGGTCGCTGCCTGTCTCCCCCGGGCAGCCGGGCTCGAGGGCCGGGTTCCAGCTCATCGGCGTCTCCTTCCATCATGGGCTCACCGCACGGGCGGGAGCGATGATGGCAAGCTGTCAGCCGGGGCAGGCGTGCGATAGCCCTGCCCGGCGGCAAACCGTGTCGCGCCGCGGGGAACGCCGGTCAGCCCTCCCGCCCCCACGTCACGGGGTTGTTCGCGATGTCTTCGGCAAGCATCTCGGTCAGCACGCGCACCTTTGCCGAGGGGTGCAGACCTGGCGGGCGCACGACATAGGCGGCCGCCGGGGGCAGCGGATAATCCGCCATGATCTCGACGAGCTGCCCGGCGGCCAGATGGGTATGGATGATGCAGTCCGGCAGCAGGGCAATGCCAAGCCCCGCCGTCGCGGCGGCGGCCAGCGCCATGGCACTGTCGGCCTTGAACCGCCCCCGTGGCTGAACCTTGACGGGGCGCCCGTCGTCGCCGATGAACTGCCAGAGCTCGGTCCCCTGCATCAGCGCCTCGTGTTCGGGGACGTCCTCGGGCGTCGCGGGCGCCCCATGGCGCGCGACATAGTCCGGGCTTGCGACGAGCTTGCCGGTGATCGGTCCCACGCGTTTCGCGATCAGGCTGCTGTCGGGCAGATAGCCGACGCGGACCGCGCAGTCGAACCCCTCGGCGATCAGGTCGACGAACCGGTCGCTGAACACGCTCTGGATCTGCAGATGGGGGTGCCGGCGTGCCATCTGCGCCAGAACCGGGGAAAAATGCGTCGGGCCGAAGGACAGGGGCAGCGCAACGCGCAGCCGGCCGCGCAACTGGCCCGACGGCTTGATCGCCTCGCGCGCGGTCTCGATCTCGGCGGCGGCGCGCGCGGCGTGGTCGCGAAACGCGCTTCCCGCCTCGGTCAGCGCCGCGCCGCGGGTCGTGCGCGTGAGAAGCTGAACGCCCAGTTCGGCCTCGATGCGGAACAGCCTGCGGCTGACGATCGACTTCGACAGCCCGAGCCAGCGCGCCGCGGCCGAGACTCCGCCCGCGTCAGCCACGGCCACGAAGGTTTCGAGATCCTCGATGTCCAAGGTGCGTTCCTCCGGCTGCGACACAGTTCACTGCTGCCCGGCACTATCGATATGGCGCGCGCACCGACAAACTTCGACGCGGCGCCAGTCCCCGGGCTCGGCGCCTTTCAGACATACCCGCGACGTGCACGCCGGGAAAAGGGAAAACCCATGACACTTCGAAACGGACTTGATTCTCTTCTTCGCCCCGAGGATTCGGTTCTCATCCTGATCGATCACCAGCCCTACCAGCTTGCGAACCTGAACAGCCACGACCCGCATATGGTAGTGAACAACACCGTCGCCCTGGCCAAGTCCGCCAAGGCCTTCGGGGTTCCGACCATCCTCACCAGCGTCCTCGCAGCGCGCGGCGGGCTCTTGTTCAAGCCGCTCACCGATGTCTTCCCCGGTCAGGAGGTGATCGACCGGACCTTCATCAACACCTGGGAGGACCGCAAGGTCGTCGAGGTCGTCGAGAAGACCGGCCGCAAGCAGCTGATCATCGCCGGGCTCTGGACCGAGGTCTGCGTGGCCATGCCCACGATCCAGGCGCTTGGCGAGGGCTGGGACGTGACCGTCGTCACCGATGCCTCGGGCGGTACCTCGGTCGAGGCGCACGAGGTGGCGATCCAGCGCATGATCCGCGCAGGCGCGAACATGATGACCTGGCTTGCCGTCGCGGCGGAATGGCAGCGCGACTGGGCGCGGACCGAGCATGCGGAGCAGCTCACCGAGGTCATGGTCCAGCACGCCGGCGGCAGCGGCATGGCGTTCCTGTGGGAACAGCAGCTTCTGAATACGCCGGTCGGCGGCTGAGCCCCACCCGGCATCGGGGATGGCGCCGCCCGGCGCCATCCTTCCCCAACCGAGGACGACGATGACCCCGACCTCCTACGCCGCCTTCCTGCTGATCTGCGCCGTGCAGAGCGCGACGCCGGGCCCCTCGACGCTGCTTCTGGTCAACAACGCCATCGCCTTCGGCTGGCGGCGCGCCCTCGTCGCGCTGAGCGGAGACCTCGCGGCCATCGCGCTTCTGGCAAGCCTGTCCGTGGCGGGGCTGGGCGCGCTGCTTCTGGCCTACCCGACCGCCTTCCTGGCGCTGCGGCTTGTCGGGGCGGGATATGTCCTCTGGCTCGGCTGGACCTATCTGCGCCCGGCCCCGCCCCTGCCATCCGACGCGCCGGCGCGCACGGGCGCGGCGGGCAATCTGCGCAGCCTGTGGCTGCGCTCCTTCGGCATCGGCTTCAGCAATCCCAAGGCGGTCCTGTTCTTCACCGCGCTCTTTCCCCAGGTTCTGCCGCCGGGCAGCGGCCCTGCGCTGCTCGCCCTCCTCGTCGCGACCTTCCTTCTGGTCAAGCTGGCGATCCTCGGCGGCTACGCGCTCGGCGCCGGCCGGATCGCGAAGCGGCTGCGCGATCCCCGGCAGGCGCGGATCGGGCGCACCCTCACCGGTCTCTTCTTCCTGGCCTTCGGCCTGCTGCTGATCCGCGCCGCGCTCATGCCCGCCTGAAGCGCGAACCCGCAGCGCCGGGAGCCTGCATCCCTCTTCGACACGTCCCACCGGTGTCCGGCTCCTGGGCGCCCGTCCCCGCGTCCGCCTGCGCCTGTCGCGAGCCTCCGCCCCCCGGCGAACCCGCGACATCCTGGAGGGCCCGCATGCCCGCCGCGAGACGGTGGCGATGGGGATCGCGCCGCGCGACAGCGGCCGCTTCGCCGTCAGCCGGCAGGAGGCCGACGGGGCGACCGGATCAACCTGCAGGACAGGGGCCGCCGGCGCGTCCGATGCGTCACGCCCCTGCCCGAAGGCCGCCTCCTGCGGATGAAGGGGGCGATGCCCCCCCGGCGCGACGCCTCGAGGACCGGCACGACGCGGCCGATGTGCCGACAGGTCTCGACGCCGTCGCTGCGGAGCGGATCGGTCTTCCCGGCCTCCGCGCCGGTGGCGGATATGCGATCGCCGCGGCCCTGAAGGACCCTCGTTTCCGCGCGGTCGCCACGGCGGTCGACAGCGCCATCGAAGCGGCACTGCGCCCTGTCCCTGTCCCCGAGGCGGTGCGCGCAACGCTGGCTGCCGTGGCCCGGCGCGCGCCCGCGGCTCTCACGGGATCGGGCCTCAGCCCAGGGCCTCGAGGCGCTTCAGTCCGTCCCGCAGCCGCGGGACCGCGAAGTCGAGGAACCGTCGCGCCTTCAACGGCAGGTGATTTCCCGGCAGATGCAGCACATGCACCGGGGCGGGGTCGACCTCGAACGGTTGCAGGCACAGCGTGAGCGCCCCCGAGGCCAGCCGGTCCGCGACCTGATAGAGCCGCTGCTGCGTCAGGCCCACGCCCAGCACCGCCGCTTCGACCGCGGCATCGGTGGTCGTTACCGACAATCGGGGCGCGATGGGGACAAGCTGCACATCCCGCTTCGCCTCCGCCGCGAACCGCCAGAGCTGCCGCTGACCGGCCGGGCCGACCGCGATGGTGGGCAGGGCCGTCAGGTCCTGCGGAACCGAAGGCGTGCCATACCGCTCCAGACAGGCGTCGCTGCCGCAGATCACGATCCGCATGCCGCCGACCTTCCGCGCGATCAGGCTGGTGTCGGGCATGTCGCCGATCCGGATCGCCACGTCGACCCGCGTCTCGGCCAGCGGCAGCACCGCATCGGTCAGCAGCAGACGGATGTCGATCTTCGGGTAGGCCGCCAGGAACGCCGCCACGATCGGCACGACATGGATCCGGCCGAACATCGCGGGGGCCGTGACCACCAGCTCGCCCCTCGGCTCCAGATATTCCCCGGCGACCGCGCGCTCGGCCTCCTCGACATCCTCCACGATCCGCCGCGCCGCCGCGACATAGACCGCGCCCGCGTCCGTCAGGGTCACGCTGCGCGTCGTGCGGGTCAGAAGCCGCGCCCCCAACCGCCCTTCGAGCTCGGTGATCCTGCGCGTGAGCGAGGTCGTCGGCTGCCCGAGCTGCCGCGCGGCGGCAGAGAAACTGCCGGATCGGACGACCTCCAGCAGCGCAGCCATGGCGTCGATCCGGTCCAAGCCACTTCTCCATTTTCCGGTGAGGTGAGTTCCATATCGGGCAGATTATCATGCTGCTTCGGACAGGTTAACTAGGAGCACGCCAGATCGCACAGAGGAAACCGACATGAGACTGCACCACTTCCCCCTTTCGGGCCATGCCCACCGCGCCACGCTCTTCCTGTCCCTGCTCGGGGTCGAGGCCGAACTGATCGAGGTCGATCTCCCGAACGGCGCGCACAGGACGCCCGAGTTCCTGCGGCTCAATGCCTTCGGTCAGGTGCCGGTGCTGGAGGATGGCGACGTCAGCGTCGCGGATTCCAATGCGATCCTCGTCTATCTGGCGACGAAGTTCGAGCGCAGGGACTGGCTGCCCGCGGATGCGGCGACGCTCGCGCGGGTCCAGCGCTGGCTTTCGGTCGCCGCCGGCGAGATCGCCTACGGCCCTGCCGCCGCCCGGCTGGTCACGGTGTTCGGCGCCGATTTCCGGGAAGAGGAGGTCATCGCCCGCGCCCATCGCATCCTGTCGCTGATCGAGGACCAGCTCGCAACCTCGGCCTTCATCGCCACGCCACATCCGACCATCGCCGATATCGCGCTCTACAGCTACATCGCCGTGGCGCCGGAAGGGAACGTGGATCTCGCGCCCTACCCTCGCATCCGCGCCTGGCTGGCCGCGATCGAGGCCCTGTCGGGCTTCGTCGATCTCCCCCGCACCGCCGCCGGACTGGTGGCCTGACGGAGCATGTCCGATGACCGACGACACAGTCCCCACACCCTCCCCGTGGCATCCGGGCGAAGTTGCCCTGCAGCGCGAACGCGGCGTGTCCGAGCGGATGGCAGTGATCGGGCGCAAGGTGCTGCGACCTTTCCTGACTGAGGAACACCGCGCCTTCTATCCGCTGCTGCCCTTCGTCGTGCTGGGCGCAGTGGACCCGCAGGGCGCCCCCTGGGCAACCCTGCGGGCCGGACACCCCGGCTTCCTGCACAGCCCCGACCCCTCGGAACTCGCCCTGGAGGTTCGCCGGGACCCGCAAGACCCCGCCGACGCGGGCCTGGGGGATGGGGACGCGGTGGGCCTGCTCGGGATCGACCTGACCACCCGCCGGCGCAACCGCCTGAACGGAACGGTCCGGCGCCAGGGCGATGCGGCGTTTTCGATCGCGGTCGTGCAGGGCTTCGGCAACTGCCCGCGCTACATCCAGGCCCGGACCCCCGCGTTCAGCCGCGACCCCAGCCAGCTCCCGGCCACCACGCCGGTGGTTTCCGACCATCTCGATGCCACGGCCCGCCGGATGATCCGCGAAGCCGACACGTTCTTCGTCGCCTCCTATGCGGATGTGCCCGGAGGGGAGCGGCAGGTCGATGTATCGCACCGCGGCGGCAAGCCCGGTTTCGTGCGCACAGACCCGGGCGGCGGCCTGACCGTGCCGGACTTCAGCGGCAACATGTTCTTCAACACCCTGGGCAATTTCGCGATCAATCCACGGGCGGGGCTGGTGTTCATGACGCCCGAGACCGGCGATCTCCTGCAGATCACCGGGAGGGTGAGCTTCGTGGACGACCCGCGCGCGCTTGCCCGCTTCGAAGGGGCCGAGCGGCTTTGGAAACTGCACCCGGAACAGGTGGTGCGCCGCCCGGCCGCGCTCCCGATCCGATGGTCGCCCGGCGCGGACCATCTCTCGCCGTTCAGCCTTCGGACCGGGGACTGGGGCACCGGGTGACGGCACGCGTGCCGGTTGCGGATCCGCCATCGGCGCCCCCGACCCGTCGCCACCCTCCGGAACCATCGGCGCGCCGGCGGTGCGGCCGCGTGCACCCGGCCCCGTTGCTCCGATCCACGCGGTCGGGCTCCGAACGGGCCCGCCGGGGAGCGGAGCCTCCGCGGCAGCCACGGTCTCGGGCGCGCCTTTCGGGGGGCGCCTGATCCGGCGGCGGCCCGCCTCCGGAGAGGGAGAGGCCCGCGTCCGGCAGCACCGTGGCGAGGCACACCCGTTCGGGGTCATCCCCCGGTCGGCCCGCTCACCGCAGCCGGGGCACGTCAACGGGGAGCCGCGTTCCCCGGCCCGCGACACAGCTTGGCCGGGGCCGGGCCTAAGCGGTGCGCCCGCGAGACCCAAGATCTGATCAGTCTGTCGCCGGTTTCGGCGATCCATCCCTGCGGAGCACGTCCCATGCCCGCAGGACCCAGCAGTGAAAGGACCACTCCATGATCGACCTGACAGGAAAGCGTGCCCTCGTGACCGGGGGCTCCCGCGGGATCGGCGCCGCCATCGCGCTTGCGCTGGCGGAGAACGGCGCGGATGTCGCCTTCACCTATCAGCACGCCGCGGAGCGCGCCGACGCGGTGTGCAAGCGCATCGAGGCCGTGGGGCGACGCGCCGTCGCGCTGCGCGCCGACAGCGCCGATCCGGATGCCATCTCGAAGGCTGTGGCGAGGTCTGTCGACGCCCTGGGCGGGCTCGATATCCTGGTCAACAGCGCGGCAGTGGGACATGTCGGACCGATCGCCGACATCGAGGTGGCTGCATACCAGAAGCTGATGGACGTGAACGTGCGCGCGCCGTTGCTCTATGCCAAGGCCGTCATCCCGCATCTCTCCGAAGGCGGGCGCATCATCACCATCGGATCCGCCCTGGGCGAGCGGGTGCCCTTCCCCGGCATCACCGCCTATGCGATGTCGAAGGCGGCGCTGACCTCCTTCACCCGCGGCCTGTCTCGCGAGCTGGGGCCTCAGGGCATCACCGTGAACCTGGTGCAGCCCGGCTCTGTCGACACGGAGTCCAACCCTGCGGATGGCGAGGCCGCCGCATTCCAGCGCGGCCTCACCTCGCTGGGGCGCTACGCCGAGCCCGAGGAAATCGCCAATGCGGTGGTCTTCCTGGCAAGCCCGGCGGCGGGCATCATCACCGGCGCCACGCTGAACGCGGACGGTGGCGCACTCGCCTGAACGCGATGCCGCGGATCGGGATCACCGACCGCGGCCCCGAAGCGCGAAAGGGATGGGACAGGGGGGGGGTCGACCCTCTGTCCCATGGAGAGCGGCTGAAAGCCCGGACACAATCCGCACCGGCGTTGCATCAGCCCGGCCGTGCCGCACAGACCGGACAGCGGCCGATGCTCCGCTTTCCGCGGTTATGCCTACCCCACGGCCCCGGTGACGGGCCTGCCGAGGGCGGTGCGGCCGTTCAATATGGTGATGCGGACCCGGGCTCCGGCGGCCTGCCGGTGGCAGCCCCGGCCCATGAGCCTCTGCCCCGGCAGTTTCACGCAGTGCCTCTTGGGGTCGCTGCGGCTTCAGGTCCCGCGCACCGCAGCGTGCAGCCTCGGCTGACTGCATCGGACGCCCGGCTTCGCAACGCCCGCGCCCCGCGCTCGGCCGCCAGTCGGGCCATGCGCTGCGCATGGCCGGAGGCAGCCCGAACGGGCCATTCGCCCCGAGGTGCCCGGCCCGGTGACACGGGCCTTCATCCCGGGATCATCGGACGCCCGGGGAGCGGACAAGGCTGCCGCTTGCCACCGGCCCTCATCCCTGCGCGGTGGGCCGGATCACGATGCTGCCGACATCGACCTCTGCGGGCTGTTCGAGCGCGAAGAGGATTCCCCGCGCAATCGCCTCCGGGGCCATTCCGATATCGCGCATCTGGCCGTCGATCGTCTTCTTGGCAGACGGGTCCGTTATGGTCTGCGCGAAGTTCGTCGAAACCATGCCGGGGGACACCTCGGTCACCCGCAGGCTCGGCCCCGCTTCCTGTCGAAGCGCCTCGGTCGCCGTGCGCACGGCATTCTTGGTCGCGGCATAGACGCCCATCGTCGGCACGATCTTCAGGCCCGCCGTCGAGACGACGTTGATGACATGCCCGCTGTCCTGACGGATGAACACCGGAAGGGCGGCAGCAATGCCGTAGAGCGTGCCGCGCAGGTTCACGTCGATCATGGCGTCCCAATCCTCGACGCGCAGCGCGTCGAAGCGCGAGATCGGGCCGATCCCGGCATTGTTGACGATGGCATCGAGCCTGCCGAACCGCTCGACGGCGGTGTCCACCAGCGCTTCGAGGTCGGCGCGGCGGCGCACGTCCGTCGCCTTGCAGGCGGCCTTGCCACCCTTTGCGGTGATCTCAGCGACAAGCTGTTCGAGGATGGGCTCCCGGCGGGCGCCCAGCACCACCGAGGCGCCCCGATCCGCCAGCAGTGTCGCCGTCGCACGTCCGATACCGCTGCTTGCGCCGGTGATGGCGATGACTTTGCCGTCGAGTGTCATGGGCTGTTTCCTTTCGGTCTGTTTCGCTTGCGCTGGATATATGGCATCCTCGCAAGATGAACGATGTCTTGAGCTCCGGAATGTTGTCGCAATCGTCCAGTTCTCCCCTCGATCCCCTGTCCGACGTGCTAGAGGTGCTCGGCGCCCGCGTGACGCGGCGAACCTGCCTGGAAGCCGCGGGGGATTGGGCGCTGTCCTTCCCCGGCATGGACCGGTTGAAATTCGTGGCCCTGCTGAGAGGGACGTGCTGGATGCAGATTGCAGGACGCGCGCCACACCCGATGCAGGCCGGGGATGTCTGCCTGATAGGGACCTCGGACTATGCCGTTTCCAGCGATCCGACCCTGACGCCGGAGGACGGCCGGCCCCTCTTCGAGGGGCCCGGTCGCGACCTCGCCCGGGTCGGTGGGGATGAGACGGTTTCGATTGGCGGAACGGTCACCTTTGCGGGGCCGAACGCCGATTTCCTGCTGGACATGTTGCCGGACTTCATGCCCGTCCAGCGCCGCACGGCAGGGGCCGATGCCATCGCGACCATCCTGTCCCTCATGTCGCAGGAGATCGAGCGACATGCGATCGGCTCCGGAATCGTGGGCGCGCGTCTGGCGGACCTCTTGCTGGTCGAGACCTTCCGCGCCCATGCCGAGCAGGCCGGGCCTGCCGCCTGCGGCTGGTTCGGCGCGTTGCTGGACCCTCGGATCGGCCGGGCCCTGCAGACCCTGCACGCGGATGTCGCGCGCGCCTGGACCGTGGCCGATCTCGCGGCTGTCGCCGGAATGTCCCGGGCCGCGTTCTCGGCGGAATTCAGTCGCCGCATCGGCCAGCCGCCTCTTGCCTACCTGCGCTCATGGCGCCTCACCCGCGCGCGCAGGCGGCTGGTCCGCGGCGAGGCCACTGTTGCCGAGGTGGCCCTTGCGGTCGGCTACCAGTCGCAAAGCGCGTTCTCCCAGGCGTTTCTGCGCCACTTCGGGGTCTCGCCGAGTACTGACGCGCGAGCGCAGGCCGGCACGGTAACACCGTGAGGATCAGCCCCCGGCCGAGGCGATCGGAGAACGCCCCGCGACGCCCCCCATCCCGGCCTCAGGCCGCGCGCCATGGCTTCCTGAATGGACCCTCACCTCCCGGAAGGTCGGCGCTGCGAGCGCCACCCGGTGGGGCGATATTCCGTAAAGGGGGCCGGGAGCGATCGGAACCTGCCCTCGGCGCGCAGTTTGCGGGTGCGCTTCGGGGTCGAGACGAGAGCGGCCCTGTAGCCCCTCTCGCTGTCGCACTGTTCCTGTTCGACGTTCTCTTCGGGGCCGTTCGGCAGTCTCCCGCAAAGCCCGCGGTAGCCGCAGAACCGAAGCGGCACCGCGCCGGCCGCATCTTCGAAGAGCGCGTGGACGACGGCGCCCTAGCGCGGCCCCGTGGCCCGGAGGAAGGTCACCTTCCGCATGGGCTCGAGGGCGATGATCTCGCGCAGATCTGCGCCGCCGATCGCAGCCTCACGCAGGAAATGGGTCGCGCCCTCCTCCGTCACGTCGCAGCGGCGGCAAGGCCCCGGCGGAAGGAACGCGCGCATCTCGTGCCTTTCGCTCCAGCTCCTTCCAGGCCTGTTCGCGGGTGAGCGTGGTTGCGCCTGGGGGGTTTACCGGAACGGTGGCGGCCGAATGGATCATGATGGACATCCTCCTGATGAGAGAACCGGGCGCCTGCTCAGGCGGCGGCCACGGCTTCGGAGACGAAGGCGCGATAGGTGCGCAGCGGGCGGCCCAGCAACGTTTCGAGGCGGGCGACGTCGCCGCCGTCGGGCAGCATGCCGTCGGTGAGGAAGCGCGCGCCCATCATGCGCATGTCGTAGGCCATCCAGGCCGGCATGGCCTGCTTCAGGTTACCCTCGAAGGCCTCCAGATCGTCGCCGCCATAGGCGACCGTGCGGCCAAGGATCTCCGACCAGATGGCCGCGACCTGAACGCCGGTCAGCGTTTCCGGCCCCACCAGGTTGATCCTGTCCAGGGGAAGCGGCGCCGAGGCGTTTTCGCGGCGCAGCAGTTCCAGGGCCGCGATTTCGGCGATGTCGCGCACGTCGATCATGGCGAGGCCCTTGTCGCCGATCGGCATCGGATAGATGCCGTAGCCGGTGATGGCCTCCCTGATCGCCATCTCGTTCTGGATGAAGTAGTGGTCTTGCCCCACTGAAGTGGTCCACCCCTTGGGATAGTTTATCCCGTATCACGGAGGACTACGACGATGGCAGGCAAACGAGAGAAGCCCGAAGACATCATAACGAAGCTGCGGCAGGTCGAGGTGTTGCAGGGTCAGGGCGCGAAGATCGCGGACGCGGTTCTGCAGATTGGCGTGACTCAGCAGACCTTCTACCGCTGGCGGCGTGAATATGGCGGCATGAGCCGAGATCAGCTCAAGCGGTTGAAGGAGCTCGAGCAGGAGAATGCCCGGCTCCGGCGTGCTGTCTCGGATCTGACGCTGGATAAGCTCATTTTGTCCGAGGCCGCACGGGGAAACTGCTGAGCCCTTCACGTCGCCGGCGTTGCATCGATCATGTCCGGCAGGAACTCGGCGTTTCCGAGCGCCGCGCCTGCCGGGCTCTGGGGCAGCATCGTTCCACGCAGCGCAAGGTTCCTGTGGGCTGTCACGATGAAGAGCGCCTGACAGCGGACATCATCGAACTGGCACGCCTCTATGGTCGCTACGGCTATCGGCAGGTTACCGGGATGCTGGTTCAGGCCGGATGGTGCGTGAACCACAAGCGTGTGGACCGAATATGGCGGCGTGAAGGGCTCAGGGTTCCGCCGAAACAGAAGAAACGCGGCCGGCTTTGGCTGGCTGATGGCTCATGCGTGCGCTTGCGCCCGGAACGACCGAACCACGTCTGGTCCTATGACTTCGTCCAGGACCGGACGGCGGATGGGCGCGCTTACCGCATGCTCAACATCATCGATGAATATACCCGAGAGGTTCTCATGATCCGCGTGAAGCGCAAGCTGAACGCTATCGACGTGGTAGATGCGCTGACCGATCTGTTCATCCTGCGTGGTCCGCCAGCGTATATCAGGTCGGACAACGGCCCGGAGTTCATCGCAATCAAGGTCCGTGAATGGATTGAGGCCGTCGGCGCCAAGACTGCCTACATCGAGCCGGGATCCCCTTGGGAAAAGGGCTACGTCGAGAGCTTCAACGCAAGGCTCCGCGACGAATTTCTCGACGGCGAGATCTTCTATTCGCTGAGGGAGGCGCAGATCCTGATTGAACGATGGCGCCGCCATTACACTACCGTCCGGCCCCACAGCGCTTTGGGCTATCGGCCACCAGCACCTGAGGCAACCATCCCGATGGACCACAGGCCAATCATGCACTAACTTTCAAACCCGACCACCCGAGAGGGGCAGACCAATTGAGCTGGCGCAAGATTATAACTTAGCGGATATCGATTATCATACTCTTATTGCGCCAGATGGAACTTTGTATGAGGGCAGGTCTCTTGAGTACATGGGGGCTCATGTAAGTGGTAATAATCAAAACAATATTGGCATCGCATTTATGGGAGACTATTCTGAAGAAGGGATAACGGATGAACAAAAGGATACTTTTATAGAAGTAAAAGATGCGTTGGACCAGGCGTATGGTGAACTGGGGCGGCATACCCACGGCTTCTTTGATGATGAAAAGAGAAATGAATTGATGGGTGCAAAGCCTCAGATTGAGCCCATGGGATTTGTATATCCATGAGAAAGTTTTTAATCTATGTATCAGTAATAATTTTTTTTACTATATTTATGGAGCTTTCTTTGGTTTTGTTTTTAAGGAATAATGAAAATGCATATAAGTACATGGCAATGATGCCGAGTTATATTCAGGAATTGTACTTTAAATTCACATTAAATGATGAATACTTTGGATATTTTGCAAATTGCCCCAGAAAGTATGCCGCTTTCAGGATGATTGACCGAGCAGCTTCAGAGGGGAAGGCGGATAGTCTGTATTTTGACAGGAAATTAATTATTCCATATGTTTCTGATTCAAACGTGAATTTTGTTGGAACTGATTGTCCGAATCTTATGGAGCCTATCCCGAGAATTGCAAGGGATGAGATAAAGAGGATTAATTAAATAAATGACACGCAATATAGATTTCGTGTATTTGCTATTGAAATATCATGTTTTGAAAATGAACACTTCTATCTACCGGCGTTGAGACGGACCCAGCCGACGCTGGGGCTGGAGATGACTGTATCGGCGCCCTGTCAACGCCGACTGAACCTTCCCCAGAAGTGCCGAAGTAAAATTCCCCACTTCGGCGGGACCGGTAATCAGCCGGTCTCAGTGATTGGCGGCTCCGTTTTTGGCTTTCGGCGAGCGGCCCCTGCGCCTGGGCGGCGGCGGCGAGATGGGTGCGTTGGCGCGGACGTGCTCGAGGATCAGATCGGCGTGCGCGCGCAGGCGGTAGCTGGCGCCTTCGATCTGGATGACGACGGCATGGTGGAGCAACCGGTCGAGCAGAGCGGTCGCGACGACGGGATCGCCGAACACCTCGCCCCATTCGGCGAAGCCGCGGTTGGATGTGAGGATCATGGCGCCCTTTTCGTAGCGGGCGTTGACGAGCTGGAAGAACAGGTTGGCGCCGCCGCGGGTGATGGGCAGGTAGCCGATCTCGTCCACGATGAGCAGAGACGCTCGGGCATAGAACCGGATCTTCTCGGGCAGGCGGCCCTCCCGTTCGGCTCGGGCCAGCCCCTCGATCAGCTCGGCCAGGGTGGCCCGATAGACGCTGCGCCCGGCCTTTGGTCTTGCCCCACTGAAGTGGTCCACCCCTTGGGATAGTTTATCCCGTATCACGGAGGACTACGACGATGGCAGGCAAACGAGAGAAGCCCGAAGACATCATAACGAAGCTGCGGCAGGTCGAGGTGTTGCATGGTCAGGGCGTGAGGATCGCCAGGTCACCCACTTCTGCTGCATTGCCGGAGAGTCCGATTTCATCCTGATCGTGATGGCTCGGGATATCGCCGATTACGAAGCCTTCACACACCGCTTCTTCTTTGCCGACAAGAACGTCCGCAAGTTCCGGACATCCACCGTAGTATCGACTGAAAGGGCGACATCGGAAGTGCCGGTCTGAGGGCACCTCGCGCGAGGCTGGACCCGAATTGACAGCAGAAACGGACATTCCGGATGGCTCGATTGGCGGCAGCTTTGTCCGCAATGCAGACCCTGGGGCCCTGGACTATGCCGCGCGGTACCGTGAAGGTCCGGTATGGGGAAGCCGCGTTGCAGCAAAGCCGAACCTGGCCAATGACCGGTGTGGGCCGAGAGCGACGGGCGCGGCGGCCCGCCAAATGCACGGCTCGCTGCACTGCCGCAAGCCCGCTCCGAGCGCAGACTGACCGCACGGCGCCACATCCAGTCCGCGCATGCATCGAGACACGCCTCGTCACGAATGACCAATAGCGGCCAGCCGAAAGCACCATTTCAGGCTCCGGGTCCAGTTGCGAGCGGCTTTTCGACTGTCAGCGTCTCACGACGTCGACGGCCTGATCGACCTCCCTCTCCGTGTTGAAGGAATGCACCGACAGGCGAACCAGAGCGTCCAGGCCATTCGCTTCGAAATCCGTCCGGGCCATCTCGATACGTGACACCGAGGCCATGATCCGCCGCTCGGCCAGACGGGCCACGGTGATATTCGCGTGCTCGCCTCTGCATCGAAAGCTCACGATCCCGCACCGCAGGGCGCCCGGGTCATGCAGACTGACGCCGGGCGTCTCCGACAGGCGTTCGCGCAAGCGGTCGGCGAGATCTCCGACACGATGCGCAATCCTGTGAATTCCGACGTCTCTGGCATAGCGGATCGCCCGTCCGAGGCCGATCTGCCCCGCAACATGGCGTTCGAAGGTCTCGAAACGGCGGGCGCCGGGGGCAAGGTCGAAGGTTACGGCGCCAGACCACCGCGCCGCCGCGAGGTCGATCATCGGCGGATCGAGTGTTTCGGCGAAGTCGCGCCGCACGTAAAGGAAGCCGGTGCCGCGTGGACCGCGCAGAAATTTCCTTCCGGTGGCAGAGAGCATGTCGCAGCCGATGCGCCGCACGTCGAGCGGGATCTGTCCGGCGGACTGGCAGGCGTCCAGAAGGTAGGGAATGCCGTGACGTCGGGCCACTGCGCCGACGACTTCGGCCGGGTTCACCAGGCCGCAATGCGTGGGCACATGGGTCAGCGCGATCAACCGAGTGCGCGGGGAGATCATCGCCTCGAGCGCGGCGATATCCACCTGTCCCGTCTCGTCCGACGGCGCCTGGTCCACGACGATCCCGCGCCGCTTCGCCTCGTGCAGGAAGCCCAGCATGTTCGAGGCGTATTCGGCGGCACCGTGACTGAGTACCCGATCGCCGGCTTGCAAGGGGAGCGCATGGAAGGCCATGCCCCATGCTCGGGTCGCGTTCTCGACGAAGGCAATCTCGTCCGGTTGGGCGTTCAGCAGACCTGCAGCCTCGTCGTAAAAAGCCGCCAGCCCTTCGGCGGCCACCTCGGCGGCGGCATAGCCACCGATCCGGCGTTCGAGGTCGAGATGCGCGGTCACAACCTGGTGCACTGGGTCGGGGCTGGGCGATGCCCCGGCGTTGTTGAGGTGGATCACGCCGGCGCAGGAAGGCGTGTCGGCGCGCAGGGCGCCGACATCGATCTCGTGGGTTAGGTCGGGGGTCATGCCGCTTCCTCCATCCGTACCTCTTTCAGACGCGTCGCGATCTGGTCGAGGTGGGTTTCGCAGGTGCCGCAGCACCCGCCCCAGATGTCCATCTTAGGAAAGCGGCGCGCTACGTCCGCCATCTGCCGGCCCAGCTCCTCCGGGTCGCCCTCTTCGAGGTGGCCGAGCTTGCAGAGCGCGATCTTGTCCATCTTCGCGGCATTGGGCCGGATGCAGCGCAGCCGGTCCTGCCAGCCGCCGGGGGTCAGGGCGGGTTCGAACTCCAGTGGATGCGAACAGTTCAGCGCGTAGAACGCCGGATACGCGTCGCTGTCCCGTTCGATGGCCTCGATTGTCTCCTGCAGGCTCGCGCCCGTTGCCAGCCGAGAATCCGAGCCGAGGGAGAACGACAGCGCCAGCGGCATGTCGAGGGCGCGGGCCGCCCGGGTCACGCCGCGGGCCTCGGCCGGGTTGTTGAAGGTCACGGCCCAGGCCAGGTCGGCACCGGCCCGCTTCAGCGTGGCGAGCTGCGCCGCGTGGTACTCCTCGGCCTCCGCCTCGGTCATCGTCCGGTTCAGGCTGTAGGCATCGCCGCGGGGACCCAGGTAGCCGACCAGCCGGGCATCCGCGATCTGGCCTTTGTATTCCCGCGCCATCTGCCGCAGGAAGTCGATGGCGCCGATGTTGGCCTCGGCCAGGCTTTCCGGGGAATAGCCCAGAAGGGCGCCCCAATCGGCGCTGGCGCGATAGTCGAAGCCGCCGATCAGCGCCGCCATGCCGTAGCGCGCGGCCACGTCGAGATAGCGGCGATACATGCCGCGGATCGTTTCGGCCGCCTTCGGGTCCTCCAGCAGCGGGAACATGGCGAACCGGGGCAAGTCGTATCCCCACTTGTACATGATCTCGGTCTCGATACCGCCTTCGGTCAACCAAGTTAGGCCCGGCGATCTCGGCGGGATGTCGTGATGTGTCATGGGAAGTCTCCTAAAGGCGGAATCCGGGGGCCGGCGCCTCATCGGAAAGGCCGATGTCGCGCAGGATATACAGGGGAAGGTCGCGCCTAAGGCATTGTTCGAGGCGATGCCGCTGACGATGCCGACGCGCGGCGAGGAAACTGTCGACGAATCCCGGGAAGGGGATGTCGCGGGTCAGGCGGATGGCGGTGATCATGGGTTTGGTCCTTTCGGGTCCGGAAGCGCGCTCCGCGCCGCTTCCGGAATGGCTATCGTGATCCGTGGATGACGTTGCCGTCAGGAGAGAAAGCGGCTGCGCGCTCGGCCCTCGGGAGGTTGCGACCTTCCGAGGCGTAGTCCCCCGAGGTGGGGATCGCCGCGAAGAAGGCAACGACCATCGCGGCCAAGGTGGTGGCCAGGCATGCTCCGGGCGCGAAACGGGAGGGTGTGCGGTGCATTGGATCGGTCCTTGTGCGAAGCGTCGCCCCGGGGATCGAAGCGACTGGCCAAGGAATGGACCTTGGGGACCCAGAGGGATAGAATTCACATGGTCCAGTCCGGACGCGGCACAAATACATTTACAACTCAAAGCACTGCGCCGTTTCCGCTTGACCGGGAGAATTTTAGGATCGGCAAAACTGCACTTTCGGTGCAGCAGGATGTGGAAGACGGACATGGCGCAGACCAAGCCCAGCACCCGTGAGCGGCTGCTCGACATCGCCGAGGCCGGCGTTCTGGCCAAAGGCTTCGGCGCAACCTCGATCGAGGAGATCATCTCCGAGGCCGGCATTTCCAAGAACGGGTTCTTCTACCATTTCCGCGACAAGAACGAGCTCGCCCGCGCGTTGCTGCAGCGGTATCTCGACACCGAGGAGGCGCTGCTCGACGATGTCTTCAGCCGCGCGCGCGAGTTGCACGGGGACCCGCTGCATTCCTTCCTGATCGGGCTGAAGCTGCTGTCCGAGATGATGGCGGACCTGCCGAACGGGCATCCCGGATGCCTGGTCGCAACCTTCACCTACTCAGAACGCATGTTCGACCGCGACGTGCGGGAGCTGAACCGGAACGCCGTGCTGATCTGGCGCGCGCGGTTTCTCAAGATGCTCGAAGAGATCGCGGCAACCTATTCGCCGCGCGACGACGTGGACCTGCGCTCCCTGGCCGACATGATCTCGAACACGGTCGAAGGCGGCATCGTGCTGTCCAAGGCCGTCGGGCAGCCGCAGATACTGTCGGAACAGCTGCTGCTGCTTCGGTCCTATGTCCGGCTCCTGTTCGAACCGGTCGAGGCGCGGGCGGCCCCAACCAACTGAACCGCAGGTGCAGACCGGGCGGCGATGCGGCGGCGGCCGGTGCGGAACGATGCCCTGTCTTTGACGTGCAAGTATATGTTTTCAGTCGATAGATTCGTTTTCGCCTAAGTTCGGACCATGGGTGAAATATGTCTTCGCCCAAATTTCAGCGAGAAGAACGCCATGCCCTGGCCAATCGGACGGGGTCCGACACAGCCCGGCTTCCCTGGCCCCTTCCCGAACTGGAGACACACGTGAACTTCAAGACCATCATCGTCACCGCGGCCCTGTCCGTGACCCCGCTTGCCCAAGCCGTCCCGGCCAGCGCGCAGGAAACCTCCACCGAGGCCTTCGCCGAGATCGAGCGCGCCTTCGGCTTCGTCCCGAGCTTCTTCAAGGTCTACCCCGAGCACGGCGTGGCCGCCGCTTGGCGGCTCACCCGGGACCTCGAGGTCTCGCAGACGACCGAGCTCTCGGCGCGCGAGAAAGCCCTGATCAACATCGCCGTTGCGGCGCAGATCCCCTGTCAGTTCTGCGTCTTCGCCGACACCAAGGCCGCAAAGGCCGCCGGGGCGACCGATGGCCAGATCCGCGAAGCGGTGGCGCAGGCGGCCCTGACACGTCACTGGAGCACCATTCTGAACGGCATGCAGGTGGACTTCGACGACTTCCGCGAGGAATTCGGCCGCTGAACGGAGATAAAGGGTCCCGCGGCGTTTGTCGCGGGACCCTTTATCCTGCTCAAGATGGTGAGACCGATGTTTCGCCGTCCGTCTCTCACGAGGGCGAGTGAGCCGAACCAAAATTCCACTGAAATAAGACCCGCTCACTCGAAGAGCGGACATGATTGTTCTAGGCCCGCTCTGGCGACGGCCATTGTGACTACGGCGACCACTGAGCGTGGGTAGCGAACGGCAGAAAAGTCCGCACTGCTGACCTTGGGTTGTCAAAGTATGCTGCGTGATGACACCGATGGCCGGTTTGGGGAAGCTGCGCCGCAGCGGCGCCCAGCCTGACGAATGGCCGCAATGGGCCGAAATCTCCTGACGAACTAAGATCTGATGTACGCGGAACCGAATCCACTTACTCCGCCTGCCTTCCCTCATACGATCACACCACGCGCAATGAAGATCGA
Source organism: Paroceanicella profunda (assembly GCF_005887635.2). Classification (GTDB taxonomy): domain Bacteria; phylum Pseudomonadota; class Alphaproteobacteria; order Rhodobacterales; family Rhodobacteraceae; genus Paroceanicella; species Paroceanicella profunda. The sequence continues at coordinate 402,297 of NZ_CP040819.1, forward strand.
CTGCCCTCCTCGGCATGCTGCCCCCGCAACACCACTAGACGTCGCCTTAGCCAGACATGCAAACGGCCTCGGGTACTCCCCCGAGGCCGTTTCTTTATCACCTCAGCCAAAACGAGCTTTTGAGACGTTTAGGTCATGTCGCCTGACCCGCCACAACATCAAACAAGCCCCCAGCCCGCTTCAGCCGCACTTGGAGTGGCCGCAGTCGGAGCAGGTCATGCAGCCTTCGACCATCATCAGCGAATACTGGCCGCAGTTCGGGCAGGCCGGGCCGCGGGGCTTTTCGCCGACACGGATGGCCTCGGCGCGCGGGTCGGTCTTCAGGCCGAGGCCCTCGCCGGCGATGAAGCCGGTTTCCACCAGATGCCGCTCGATCACGCCGCCGATGGCCGCGAGGATGGAGGGCACGTACTTGCCGCCTACCCAGGCACCGCCGCGCGGGTCGAACACCGCCTTCAGCTCCTCCACCACGAAGCTCACGTCGCCGCCGCGGCGGAACACGGCCGAGATCATCCGCGTCAGCGCCACGGTCCAGGCGTAATGCTCCATGTTCTTGGAGTTGATGAACACCTCGAAGGGCCGCCGGCGCCCGCCCACGATCACGTCGTTGATGGTGATGTAGATGGCGTGCTCGCTCTCGGGCCACTTGATCTTGTAGGTCTGGCCCTCGAGGGTTTCGGGCCGGTCCAGCGGGTCGGCGATGTAGACGACGTCGCCGGTGTGCTCGGCCACCTCGTCCTCCTTCTTGGTCTCCACCTTCTCCGCGGCGACGGTGAGGACGGAGCCGGTCACGTCGTTCGGACGGTAGGTGGTGCAGCCCTTGCAGCCCTGATCCCAGGCCGCCATGTAGACTTCCTTGAAGCTCTCGAAGGAGATGTCCTCGGGGCAGTTGATGGTCTTGGAGATGCTCGAGTCGATCCATTTCTGCGCCGCGGCCTGCATGCGCACATGGGCGAGCGGCGGCAGGGTCTGGGCGTTCACGAAATAGGCGGGCAGCTCGGCATCGGCGCCGAACATGTCGCGGTACATCTGCACCGCGTAATCCACCACCTCCTCCTCGGTGCGCGAGCCGTCGGGCTGCAGCACCTTGCGGGTGTAGGCATAGGCGAACACCGGCTCGATGCCGCTGGAGACGTTCCCCGCGTAGAGCGAGATGGTGCCGGTGGGCGCGATGGAGGTGAGCAGCGCGTTGCGGATGCCGTGCTCGGCGATGGCGGCGCGCACGTCCTCGTCCATCTCCGTCAGCGACCCGGAGGCAAGGTACTTGTCGCGGTCGAACAGCGGGAAGGCGCCCTTTTCCTGCGCGAGATGCGCGGAGGCCATGTAGGAGGCGCGGGCGATGGCGTGCAGCCAGTCCTCGGTCTGCTGCGCGGCCTCCTCGGTGCCATAGGTCAGGCCCAGCATCAGCAGCGCGTCGGCGAGGCCGGTCACGCCGAGGCCGATGCGGCGCTTGTTGCGGGCCTCCTCGGCCTGGGCATCGAGCGGGAAGCGCGAGGCGTCGACCACGTTGTCCATCATCCGCACCGCGGTGGCGACGAGGTCGGTGAGCTCGGCGATGTCGAGGGCGGCTTCCGCGGAGAACGGGTCCTTCACCAGCCGGGCGAGGTTGATCGAGCCGAGCAGGCAGGCGCCGTAGGGCGGCAGGGGCTGCTCGCCGCAAGGGTTGGTGGCCGCGATCGTCTCGCAGTAGTTGAGGTTGTTCATCTTGTTGATGCGGTCGATGAAGATCACGCCCGGCTCGGCGTAATCATAGGTCGACTGCATGATGCGGTTCCACAGGTCGCGTGCCTGCACGGTGCGGTAGACCTTGCCCTTGAACACGAGGTCCCAGCTGCCGTCGGCCTTCACCGCGTCCATGAACGGGTCGGTGACCAGCACGGAGAGGTTGAACATGCGCAGGCGGGCCGGGTCGCGCTTGGCGGTGATGAAATCCTCGATGTCCGGGTGGTCGCAGCGCATGGTGGCCATCATCGCGCCGCGGCGCGAGCCCGCCGACATGATGGTGCGGCACATCGCGTCCCACACATCCATGAAGGAGAGCGGGCCGGAGGCATCCGCCCCCACGCCCTTCACCGGCGCGCCGCGCGGGCGGATGGTGGAGAAATCATAGCCGATGCCACCGCCCTGCTGCATGGTGAGCGCGGCTTCCTTGAGCATGTCGAAGATGCCGGCCATCGAATCGGGGACCGTGCCCATCACGAAGCAGTTGAACAGCGTCACCGAACGCTCGGTACCGGCCCCGGCCAGGATGCGGCCGGCGGGGAGGTAGCGGAAGTCCTCCAGGGCGTGGTAGAATTTCTCCTCCCAGGCCGCCGGGTCCTTCTCCACGGCTGCGAGAGAGCGCGCGACGCGGCGCCAGCTGTCCTCCACCGTCGCGTCATGGGCCACGCCGCCCGCTTCCTTGAAGCGGTACTTCATGTCCCAGATCTGTTCGGCGATGGGGCTGGTGAAACGGGTCATGGACGGTCTCCGCAAGGTCCTCAGGGACAGGCAAGTTTACGCTCTGTGGCCCGGATCGGTCAATCCGGAAACCAGGGGCAGAACACAAGTGGTGGTGGTTTACAACATTCGGGCCGCGATATGCAGCGTTCCCCTCAATTGGCATGCCAAGCCGCCGCGTGCAAGGGGGTTTGAGAGAAAGCGCTCTTTCCGTCCCGGCGAGCGGGGGTTATATCCGGAGTCGGGGGAAGCGAAAGGGAAGATTTCCGATGGCCGGCGCTCTCAACATGATCAAGCTCTGCGTGGGTGCGGACGAGGTGGAAGACCTCGTCGTGTGGCAGCGCCAGCGCATGGAGGAGCACGCCGCCGCGGGCCGTCCGGCGATTCCCCGGCACGTCACCCGCATGTGGCCGAAGCGCGCGGCGGAGATCCTTGACGGCGGGTCGCTCTACTGGGTGTTCCGCGGCGAGATCCGCGCCCGCCAGCGCATCACCGGCTTCGAGGAAGTGTTCGGCGAGGACGGCATCCGCCGCTGCGCCATCCAGCTCGACCCGGAGGTGGTGCTCACCCGCGTGCGCCCGCGCCGCGCCTTCCAGGGCTGGCGCTACCTCGCCTCCGACGACGCCCCGGACGACCTCGCTTCCACCGGCGCCGAAGACCGCGCCGCCCTCCCCGAGGCCCTGCGCCGCCATCTCGACGACATCGGAATCGGCTGACCGGCCCTCCCGTCGCCCCACGCATCGGCAGACCGCGGGGTGCCAGCGGTTCGAGTCCCTTCGTCTCCGCCGAGAGGGCCGGCTCCCGCCCGCTCAGAGCGCCGGTTCGCTCAGTCCCATGCGGGCGCAGAGGGTGGCGAGGGTTTCGCGTTCCTCGGGGCCCCAGGCTGCCGCGCGGGCGGCGAAGAGCGCCGCTTCGGAGGCGAGGATCAGCCCGTCCTCCAGCACCCGCAGGTGGTTGGCGCGCAGGGTCTCGCCGGTGGAGGTGATGTCGGCGATCAGTTCGGCGGTGAGGTTCTTGACCGTGCCCTCCGTGGCCCCCTGGCTGTCGACGATGCGGTAATCGGCCACGCCGCGCTTGCGCAGGAAGTCGCGCACCAGGTGGTGGTATTTCGTCGCCACCCGCAGGCGCAGCCCGTGACGGGCCCGGAAATCCGCCGCCACGGCGTCGAGGTCCTCCACCGATTCCACATCCACCCAGATCGAGGGCACCGCGATCACCAGGTCGGCCCGGCCGAAGCCGAGGGCGGCAAGCTGGCTCACCCGCCCCTCCCAGCCCGGGATGGTCTCATGCACCAGGTCCTGCCCGGTGATGCCGAGGTGGATGCGCCCCGCCGCCAGCTCACGCGGGATCTCGGAGGCCGAGAGCAGCACCAGGTCCACCCCGTCCACGCCCGAGACCGTGCCGGCATACTCGCGCTCCGCCCCGGAGCGCTCGATGGCGATGCCGCGGTCGTGGAACCAGGCGATGCACTGGCCCTGCAGCCGGCCCTTGGAGGGCAGTCCGAGCTTCAGACGGCTCATGCCGCACCTCCCTGCGCCGCGATCAGCGCCTCGGGGCGGATGATCGCCCCCACGGCCGGGATGCCCGCGCCGCCGCCCAGAACGGCCGTCACGTGGTCATAGCGCCCGCCCTGGGCCAGCGGCGGCAGGTCCGGCCGGCCCGGGGCCGAGAGGCCGAAGACGAACCCGTCGTAATATTCCAGCGTGGTGCGCCCGAAGGAGGTGGAGAAGGGCAGCGCGCCCGCGTCGATGCCGCGGCGGCTGAGCGCTTCAAGCCGCGCCTCCACCCGGTCGCAGGCGCCGGTGAGCCCGGGCATGTCGGGCGCGAGGCCGCGCAGCCGGGCGAGGGCCGCCTGGGAGGGGCCGCTCACCGAGAGCACCTCGTCCAGCGCGGCCACCTGGGTGGCGGTGAGCGGCGGGGTCGCGGCCTCCTCGGCCAGGCGCAGGGCGCGGGCGGTGATGTCCTCGGCGTCGCGCAGGCCCACGGGCTCGCCGGCCCAGGAGATGAGCTCGCCCACCGCCTCCGCGCCGCGCTCGGCAGCGGCAAGCAGGGTGGCGCGGGCCGCGGTGGCGTCCTCGTGCCCGGCGCCGAAGCGGCGCAGCAGGCGGCGGAAGGCCTCGGGCCGCCACAGGTGCCGGCGCAGGGCGGCGCGGCGATGCGGCGCCGTCTCCAGCCCGTCGACCACGGCGGCGAGGATGCCCATGTCGCCGGTGGCGATCTCGCAGCCGGTCTCGCCCACGAGGGCGGACATCAGGGCGAACACCTCCGCGTCGGCCTCCGCCGGGTCCCCGGCATCGAACAGCTCGAAGCCCGCCTGCAGGTATTCGTTGGGCCGCGCCGAGCCCGGCTCCTGCGCACGCCAGACCGGGCCGCAATAGGCATAGCGCGCCGGGGCCGCGCCATGCGCCATGTGCAACCGCACCACCGGCACGGTGAAGTCCGGCCGCAGCATCATCTCGCCGGCCACGGGGTCCTGCGTGACATAGGCGCGGGCGCGGATGTCCTCGCCGTAGAGGTCGAGCAGCACATCGGCCGGTTGCAGCGCCTCGGGCTCGACCACCTCCGCCCCCGCGGCCGCGAAGGCGCGCAGGATCCGCGCCGTCTCGGCCTCGAGCCGGGCCAGCCCGGCGCCCAGGCGCCCGTCCGGCAGATAGGCGCGCGCGGTGAGCATCAGCTGTCCGCCTCGCGCCGGGCCATCATGCGGCGCACTTCGGCGACCAGCTCGGCGCGGGGCACCTCCATCTGCGCGGGCTGGGCCTTCCATTCCTCGTTGGTCTCGATGGCCGCCGCCAGCCGGGCACCGAGGGCGAGATCCTTGAGCTGGACCACGCCGCGGGCCTGCTCGTCCTCGCCCTCGATCACCGCCACGGGGCTGTTGCGCGCATCGGCATATTTCAGCTGCTTGCCCATGTTGCCGCCGCCCAGGAACACCTCGGCGCGGATGCCGGCGTTGCGCAGCTCGGCCACCATGCGCTGGTAATCGGCCATGCGGGCGCGGTCCATCGCGGTGACGACGACGGGCCCCTCGGCCACCATCCCCGCCCTGCCCTTCGCGGTGAGGGCGGCGAGCAGGCGGTCGACCCCGATCGACACGCCGGTCGCGGGCACCGACTGGCCGGTGAAGCGCTTCACCAGGTCGTCGTAACGCCCGCCACCGGCCACCGAGCCGAACTGCCGCGGGCGGCCCTTCTCGTCGCGGATCTCGAAGGTGAGCTCGGCCTCGTAGACCGGGCCGGTGTAATAGCCCAGGCCCCGCACCACGGCGGGGTCGATCAGGATGCGGTCGGGGCCGTAGCCGGAAGCGTCGAGCAGCTCGGCCATGGTCTCGAGCTCGTTCACGCCCTCCGCGCCGGTGTCCGAGCCGGTGACAAGCTCGCGCAGCCGGGCGGCGGTGGCAGCCCCCGTGTCGCGCTTCGCGGCCATGAAGCCCATCACGATCTCGGCCTGCTCGGCCGAGAGCTGCGCGCCTTGCGTGAAATCGCCGCTCTCGTCCTTGCGGCCCTCGCCGAGCAGGGCGCGCACGCCCGCGTCGCCCAGCCGGTCGAGCTTGTCGATCGCGCGCAGCACGATGCCGCGGCGGGCGGCATGGGCGTCGGGGTCGGCGGGGTCGAGCACGCCGATCACCTCCATGATGCCGTTGAGCACCTTGCGGTTGTTGAGCTTCACCTGATAGTCGCCGCGCGGAATGCCCGTGGCCTCCAGCGCGTCGGACAGCATGGCGCAGATCTCGGCATCAGCCGCCACGGTGGGGGTGCCCACGGTATCGGCATCGCATTGATAGAACTGGCGGAACCGGCCCGGCCCCGGCTTCTCGTTGCGCCACACCGGCCCCACGGCATAGCGGCGATAGGGCGAGGGCAGGTCGTTGCGGTGCTGGGCGAACACGCGCGCCAGCGGCGCCGTGAGGTCATAGCGCAGCGCCACCCAGGCGTCCTCGTCGAGCCAGGCGAACACGCCTTCGTTCGGGCGGTCCACGTCGGGCAGGAACTTGCCGAGCGCCTCCACCGTCTCCACCGCGGAACTTTCCAGCGGATCGAATCCGTAGCGGTGGTAGACTTCGGTGATCGTGGCGAGCATGCGGTTGCGTTCGGTCACCTCGGTGCCGAAGTAGTCGCGAAACCCGCGGGGGGTCTCGGCGCGGGGGCGCCTGACTTTCAGTTTGTCCTTGGCCATGGTCGGGTGTCCGCCGCTTCTGGTGCGCCCTTGAGTGGAACGCGGTGCTTGCCTGACGCCCGGGAGGCGGGCGCGGGCGTGGTTTAACCAATCCTCCGGGCCTGGGCAAGGACGGGCTGGCGCCGGGGCGTTGCAACGCAGCGGGCCGCGGGGTAGGCCGAAGGCTGCAGCACGGGGAAAACCGGGGAAACGGGATGACGGACACGACGCAACGCCTCACGGATCTGGAGATCCACGTGGCGCATCAGGAGATGGTGATCACCGAGCTTTCGGAGACCGTGAGCCGGCAATGGTCGGAAATCGACATGCTCAAGCGCAGCCTGACCCGGCTGGTCGAACGCCTGAACGACCGGGCGGACAGCGGCGACGCGCCGCCCGCCCACCAGCCGCCGCCGCACTGGTAGGCCCTGCCCCGGCGCGTCACCGCGGGCCGGGCTGCGCGGGAGCCTCCTCCCGCCCAGCCCGGCCTCGTGTCGCCGCCGCGGGCGGCTCAGTTCAGCAGGAACTCTCCGTCAACCTTGCGCCATTCTCCCGGCCGGATCAGGCGGCGGTGGCAATAAACCACCGAATGCAGCGGCCCCTCGATCTCGTCACGCCAGAAGTCCAGGAACTTGCGCAATCGCGGGAACTTCGGCGCCAGATCGTACTCCTGCCAGACGAAGATCTGCAGGACGGCCTTCGCGTCCGGCATCCGGTAGAAGATCTGCGCCGTGGTCAGGCCATGACCGGACAGCATCAGCTCGGTTTCCGACAGAGATGGTTTCATGCGACACCCCTTTTGCACTGCGTCATGTGCAAAGCGTGCCGCGACAAGGTTAACGTGACAAGAAAATTTCGCTGAAAGCCGAAATAATTCAGGATGTTAGCAGCCATTTCCGCTGAGTGCTGCCAAAGTCAGAATTCCTCGACATGCATCACGCCATGCGCGGACTTGATCGCGCCGCGGATCTGGGGCGTGACCGGATAGGTCTCCTTCAGGGCGATCTCCACCTCGCCGGGCAGGTCCGGGTGCACGAGCACGAGATGCACCGGCCCGCGCCCGCGCGACATGCCCTTGCCGGCATCGTCCAGCCGCGCGCGAATGCTCTCCACCGCGCCCGGCTCGTTGAGGAAGATGCGCAGGCCCGAGGCTGCGGCATCGGCCACGGCCATGTCCACCGGCTGGGCGGCGCGGGCGAGCAGCTTGAGCTGGTCGCCCTGCGGCTCGGCCTCCACCGTCAGCACCACGTTGGAGCCGGGCTCGAGGAACTCGCGCGCCTGCTCCAGCGTGTCGGAGAAGACGGTGACCTCGAAGATCCCCGTGGGGTCGGAAAGCTGCACGAAGGCGAAGCGGTTGCCGCGGGCGGACTTGCGCTCCTGCCTCCCCGTCACCGAGCCGGCGATCTTGGCCACCGTGGCCCCGCCGGCGCATTTCTGCACCAGTTCGGCGAAGGTGAGCACGCGCTTGCGCTTCAGCGGGCCCATGTAATCGTCCAGCGGATGGCCCGAGAGGTAGAAGCCCACGGCCTTCATCTCCTCGGCCAGCCGCTCGGTGGGCAGCCAGTCCTCCGGGTTGGGCAGGCGCGGGGCGGGCAGCGCCTCGCCCCCGTCACCGAAGAGCGAGGTCTGCGCCGAATCCCGGTCCGCCAGGGTGGCTGCGGAATAGCCGATCAGCGCTTCGAGGCTCTCCAGCACCCGGCGGCGGTTCGGGTCCAGCTCGTCGAAGCCCCCCGCGCGGGCCAGCATCTCCAGCGGGCGCTTGCCGATGCGCTTCATGTCCACCTTGCGGGCGAAGTCGAACAGGTCGGTGAAGCCGGTGCCGCGCGCCTCCACGATCATCCGCATCGCTTCCACGCCCACGTTCTTCAGCCCGCCGAGCGCATAGACCACCGCGCCCTCCTTCACCGAGAAAGTGGCCTCGGAGCGGTTCACGCAAGGCGGGATCAGCGGGATCTCCAGCCGGCGGATCTCCTGCGCGTAGACATTGAGCTTGTCGGTGAGGTGGATGTCGCAGTTCATCACCGCGGCCATGAACTCCACCGGATGGTTGGCCTTCAGCCAGGCGGTCTGGTAGCTCACCACCGCATAGGCGGCGGCGTGGGACTTGTTGAAGCCGTAGTTGGCGAACTTCTCCAGCAGGTCGAACACCTCGGCGGCCTTGGCCGCGTCCACGCCGTTCTGCTTCGCGCCGTCCTGGAACTTCGGGCGCTCGGCGTCCATCGCCTCCTTGATCTTCTTGCCCATGGCCCGGCGCAAAAGGTCGGCGCCGCCGAGGGAGTAGCCGCCCATCACCTGGGCGATCTGCATCACCTGTTCCTGATAGACGATGATGCCCTGCGTCTCGGCCAGGATATGGTCGATCGAGGGGTGGAGGCTTTCGAGCTTCTCCTTCCCGTTCTTCACGTTGCAGTATTTCGGGATGTTCTCCATCGGGCCGGGGCGGTAGAGCGCCACCAGCGCGATGATGTCCTCGATGCAGGTGGGGCGGAGCTGGCGCAGGGCGTCGCGCATGCCCGAACTTTCCACCTGGAACACCGCCACGGTCTGGGCCGAGGTGTAGAGGTCGTAGGTTGCCTTGTCGTCGAGCGGGATGGTGCCGATGTCGAGGCTGATGCCGCGCAGGGAAAGCAGGTCGATGGCGTTCTGGATCACCGTCAGCGTCTTCAGCCCCAGGAAGTCGAACTTCACCAGCCCGGCCTGCTCCACCCATTTCATGTTGAACTGGGTGGCCGGCATGTCCGAGCGCGGGTCCTGGTAGAGCGGCACCAGCTCGTCGAGCGGGCGGTCGCCGATCACCACGCCCGCGGCATGGGTGGAGGCGTTGCGCAACAGCCCCTCGAGCTTCTCGGCGAAGTCGAGCATGCGGGCGACGACCTCCTCCTCCCGCGCGGCCTCGCGCAGGCGCGGCTCCTCGATCAGCGCCTTGGCGATGGAGACCGGCTTCACCCCCTCCACCGGGATCATCTTCGACAGACGGTCGGTCTGCATGAAGGGCATCTGCAGCACGCGGCCCACGTCGCGCACCGCGGCCTTGGAGAGCAGCGCGCCGAAGGTGATGATCTGCGCCACCTTCTCGCGGCCGTATTTCTCCTGCACGTAGTGGATCACCTCCTCGCGGCGGTCCATGCAGAAGTCGATGTCGAAGTCGGGCATCGACACGCGCTCGGGGTTCAGGAAGCGCTCGAACAGCAGCGAGTAGCGCAGGGGGTCGAGGTCGGTGATGGTGAGCGCGTAGGCCACGAGGCTGCCCGCGCCGGAGCCGCGGCCCGGCCCCACCGGGATGTCATGGTCCTTCGCCCATTTGATGAAATCGGCGACGATGAGGAAGTAGCCGGGAAAGCCCATGCCCTCGATGATGCCGAGCTCGTATTCCAGCCGCTTCTCGTATTCCTCCACCGGGGCGGCGTGCGGGATCACCTCCAGCCGCCGGGCGAGGCCCTCGGCGGCCTGGCGGCGCAGCTCCTCCACCTCGTCCTCGGCGAAGCGCGGCAGGATGGGCTTGCGCGTGCGCACCCGGAAGGCGCAGCGCCGGGCGATCTCCACCGTGTTCTCCAGCGCCTCCGGCAGGTCGTCGAAGAGGGCGGCCATCTCGGCCTGCGTCTTGAAGCAATGCTCGGGCGTGAGCCGGCGGCGCGGCGCGGCCTGGTCGACATAGGCGCCATCGGCGATGCACAGCAGCGCGTCATGCGCCTCGTACATCTCGCGGTTGGCGAAATGCACGTCGTTGGTGGCCACCAGCGGCAGCTCCAGCGCGTAGGCGAGCTCGACGAACCCGGGCTCGGTGGCGGCCTCGGCCTTCGTGCGCCGCTCCGGCGCCGTGCCGTGGCGCTGCACCTCGATGTAGAGCCGGCCGGGGAAGAGCCCGGCGAGCTTCTCGGTGAGGGCGCGCGCCTTGGCGCCCTGCCCGTCCTGCAGCAGCTGGCCCACCGGCCCGGCGGCGCCGCCGGTGAGGCAGATCAGCCCCTCGGCGTGGCGGGTGAGCTCGGGCAGGGTGATGTGGGGCTCGGCGTCCGGGCTGTCGAGGAAGGCGCAGGAGTTGAGCTTCATGAGGTTGAGATAGCCCGCCTCGTCCTGCGCCAGCAGCACGATGTCGCGCGGGGCGGGGGCCTTCTCGGTCGGGCTCGCGGCGGCGGCATAGGCGAGGCGCATCTGGCAGCCGATGATGGGCTGCAGCCCTGCCCCCGCGGCATACTCGGAAAACTCCAGCGCGCAGAAGAGGTTGCCCGTGTCGGTGACAGCCACGGCCGGCATGTCGTCTCCGGCGGCGAGCTTGGGGAGGGCCTTCGCCTGGATCGCGCCCTCGAGCAGCGAATAGGCGGTGTGGGTGCGCAGGTGGATGAATCGCGGCGTGCTCATGACACCCTGCATAGCGCGCCCTGCCCCGGCAGCGCCAGCACCGATGCGCGGGGCGCGGGCCCGCGGGGCGCAGCTGCCGTGGCGGCAAACATTTCCGTCCAATCAACGTCTTGCATTGGCCGGGCCGATGGGGCCTGATAACAGATGCGCGATCAGACCGGGAGGGGCCGTGGGACGCCTGACGACACATGTTCTGGACACGGCACGCGGCTGCCCTGCCGCGGGGCTGCGCGTGGAGCTTTACCGCATCGCGGAGGGCGGGCGCCTTGCGCTGCTCGAGGCGGTGACGAACGCGGACGGCCGCTGCGACGCCCCGCTGCTGGCGGGCGATGCCTTCGTCGCGGGGGAATACGAACTGGTGTTCCACGCCGGCGCCTATCTCGACGAGACCGGCCCCACCGGCGAGGGACCGCGCTTTCTGAACCATATCCCGATCCGCTTCGGAATCGCGGAGGACGGGCACTACCACGTGCCGCTGCTGCTCTCGCCCTTCGGATATTCCACCTACCGGGGGAGCTGAGCCATGCGCGACGAGCTGACCTTCCTGCTCAACGGCGAGGAACTGCGCCTGCGCGATGCGCCGGCCAGCCTCACCCTGCTCGACTTCCTGCGCGAGCGCCGCGGCCTCACCGGCACCAAGGAGGGCTGCAACGAGGGCGATTGCGGCGCCTGCACCGTGGCGCTCGGCCGGCTGGAGGAGGGGCGGCTGGTGCAGGAGGCGGTGAACGCCTGCATCCTGTTCCTGCCCCAGCTCGAGGGCCGCTCGGTGCGCACCGTCGAGGGGCTGTCGGAGGATGGCTCCGACCCCGTGCAGCAGGCGATGGTGGCCGAGCACGGCTCGCAATGCGGCTTCTGCACCCCCGGATTCGTGATGTCGATGCATGCCGCCCGCCACCAGGGCCGGCGCGACCATGACACGGTGCTGGCCGGAAACCTCTGCCGCTGCACCGGCTACGGCCCCATCGTGCGCGCGGCCGAAGCCGTGGCCGACGCGCCCCCCGCCCCCTGGATCGGCGCCGACACGGCGGCCCTCGCCGCGCTGGCGCATGACGAGGACGTGGCCATCGAGGGCGGCATGGTGCCCGCCTCGCTCCAGAGCCTCGCCGCCATCCTCGCGCGCGAGCCCGGGGCGGTGCCGGTGGCCGGCGGCACGGACGTGGGCCTCTGGGTCACCAAGTCGATGCGCGACATCGAGCCGGCGGTGTTCCTGCACAGGGTCGCCGAGCTCACCGCCGTGAGCGAGGACGAGAGCGGCCTCACCATTGGCGCCGGAGTCACCATCACCCGGCTGCGCGGGCTGATGGCCGGGCGCTATCCCGATTTCGCCGAGCTGCTGCGCCGCTACGGCTCGGTGCAGGTGCGCAATGCCGCGACCCTGGGCGGCAACATCGCCAACGGCTCGCCCATCGGCGACAGCCCGCCGGCGCTGATCGCCCTCGGCGCCACGGTCTCGCTGCTGGGGCCGGACGGGCCGCGCACCCTGCCGCTGGAGGCCTTCTTCCTCGCCTACGGCCAGCAGGACCGCAACGCGGGCGAGATCGTCACCGCCGTGCACATTCCCGCCGGGCCGGACGCCCTGCGCTGCTACAAGGTCTCCAAGCGCTTCGACCAGGACATCTCGGCGGTCTGCGGCTGTTTCAACATCCTCACCGAGGGCGGCACGGTTGCTTCCGCGCGCATCGCCTTCGGCGGCATGGCGGGCGTGCCCAAGCGCGCAGCGGCGGTGGAGGCCGCCCTCCTCGGACAGCCCTGGACGCGCGAGACGGTGGAGGCCGCACAGCGCGCCTTCGCGGAGGATTTCACCCCGCTGTCGGACATGCGCGCCTCCGCCGCCTACCGCCTGCGCGTGGCGCAGAACCTGCTGATGCGCGCCTGGGAGGAAGACCAGGGCCCGCTCTCGCGTACCCGCCTCGCGGGCCGGGGGGCGGCATGAGCGGCGGCGACGATCTCATCACCCGCGGCACGCCCGACGCGGCGGTGGTGCCCGGCGCCGGCCACCCGCGCGCTGCCCCCGGCGTGGGCCATCCGCACCCGCATGACAGCGCGCCGGCGCATGTCTCGGGCCGCGCGCTCTACACCGATGACATCCCCGCCCCGCGCGGCTGCCTGCACCTCGCCTTCGGCCTGTCGGAGCGGGCCCGGGCGCGCATCCTGTCGGTGGACCTCGCCCCGGTGCGCGCCATGCCCGGCGTGGTGGACGTGTTCACCGCCGGGGACCTTCCCTTCGCCAATGACGTCTCGCCCTCCGGCGATCATGAGCCGCTGCTCGCCACCGGCGAGGTGTTCTTCCACGGCCAGCCGCTCTTTGCCGTGGTGGCGGAGAGCCATCACCTCGCGCGCCGCGCCGCCCGGGCCGCGGCGGTGGTCTACGAGGACCTCCCGGCCCTGCTCAGCATCGATGACGCGCTCGCCGCCGGCTCCCGGCTGGAAGAGCCCATCGTGATCTCGCGCGGCGACTGGGAGGCCGGCATCGCCGCCGGCGCCCATGTGATCGAGGGCCGGCTGGAGCTGGGCGGGCAGGAGCATTTCTACCTCGAGGGCCAGGCCGCCCTCGCCCTGCCGAGGGAGGACGGGATGCATGTGCATTCCTCCACCCAGCACCCCAGCGAGATCCAGCACAAGGTGGCCGAGGCGCTCGGCCTGCCCTTCGCCGCGGTGACCGTGGAGACCCGGCGCATGGGCGGCGGTTTCGGCGGCAAGGAGAGCCAGGGCAACGCGCTGGCCTGCGCCGCGGCCGTCGCGGCCCGCCGCACCGGCCGCCCCTGCCGCATGCGCTATGATCGCGACGACGACATGCGCATCACCGGCAAGCGCCACGAGGCCCGCATCGACTACCGCTGCGGCTTCGACGGCGAGGGCCGCATCACCGGCATCCGCTTCGAGCAGTACATCCGCTGCGGCTGGTCGCAGGATCTCTCCCTCGCCGTGGCCGACCGCTCGGTGCTGCACGCGGACAATGCCTATTACCTGCCCGCGGTGCAGATCACCTCCGAGCGGCTGGTGACCAACACCGTTTCCAACACCGCCTTCCGCGGCTTCGGCGGCCCGCAGGGGCTGGTGGGCATCGAGCGGGTGATGGACCATATCGCCGCCACCTTGCGCGCCGACCCGCTCGCCGTGCGCCAGGCGAATCTCTACGGCGGCCCCGGCCGGCTCACCACGCCCTACCTGATGGAGGTGACCGACAACATCGCCCCCGAGCTGGTCGCCACCCTCGCCGAGCGCGCCGATTACCACGCCCGCCGCGCCGCCATCGAGGCGGAGAACGCCGCCGGCCCGGTCATCCGCCGCGGAATAGCACTCACCCCGGTGAAGTTCGGCATCTCCTTCACCCTCACCCACCTGAACCAGGCCGGCGCGCTGGTGCATGTCTATACCGACGGCTCCATCCACCTGAACCACGGCGGCACCGAGATGGGCCAGGGGCTGAACATGAAGGTGGCCCAGGTGGCGGCGGAGGTGTTCGGCCAGCCGGTCTCCGCCGTGCGCATCACCCCCACCCACACCGGCAAGGTGCCTAACACCTCCGCCACCGCCGCCTCCTCCGGCTCCGACCTCAACGGCATGGCCACCCGCGCGGCCTGCGAGACCATCCGCGAGCGGCTCGCCGCCTTTGCCGCCGAGCGCTGGCAGGTGAGTGCCTCGGAGGTGCGTTTCGAGGAAGGCACGGTGCGCGTGGGCTCCGGCACCGTGGGCTTCGCCGAGCTCGCCCGCGCCGCCTACCAGGCCCGCGTGCAGCTCTCCGCCACCGGCTTCTACGCCACCCCCCGCCTCCAATGGGACCGTCGCGCGGGGCGGGGCCGGCCGTTCTTCTACTTCGCCTATGGCGCGGCGGTGACGGAAGTCGCGCTCGACACGCTCACCGGCGAGAACCGCATCCTGCGCACCGACATCCTGCATGACGTGGGCCGCTCGCTGAACCCGGCCATCGACATCGGCCAGATCGAGGGCGGCTACGTGCAGGGCGCGGGCTGGCTGATGACCGAGGAACTGGTGTGGGACAAGGCGGGCCGCCTCACCACCCACGCCCCCTCCACCTACAAGATCCCAGCTTGCTCCGACCGCCCGCGCGCCCTCACCATCGCGCTCTGGAAGGGCGACAACCCGGAAGACACGATCTACCGCTCCAAGGCGGTGGGCGAGCCGCCCTTCATGCTGGGCACCTCCGCCTTCCTCGCGCTCTCGCATGCCGTCGCCTCCTGCGGCGACGGCACGCTCTACCCCGCGCTCGACGCCCCGGCCACGCCGGAGCGCCTGCTGCGCGCCGTGGATGCCCAGCGGGGCCGGGCATGGTGACCCGGGGGATCTCCGCTCCCGCGGCGTCTGTTCCCGGGGTCGTCGCCCGGCCCGGGGTCGCCCCCGCCGGGACGGCGCGCGGCCTGTGCCGCGCATGACCGCGGGGATCGACATCGACGCCCTCGGTGCCGCGGTCGCGCGCGCGGGCTGCGTGGTGCGGGTGGTCGTGGCCGGCACCGGCGGCTCGGCCCCGCGCGAGGCGGGGGCTGCGATGCTGGTCTGGCGGGACGGGCAGTCGGGCACCATCGGCGGCGGGGCGCTGGAGCTGGAGGCCACGGCCCGGGCGCGTGCGCTGCTGGAGGCCCCGGGCCCCTGGGCGCGGGCCGGCATGGCGCTGGCGCTGGGGCCCGCCCTGGGGCAGTGCTGCGGCGGCTCGGTGAGCCTGCTGCTCGAACGTTTCACCGCGCGGGAGGCCGACACCCTGGCGGCGCTGGTCCGCGGGGGAGCGTCGACGCTCGCCCGGCCCACCGCAAGCGGCGAGGCCCCGCTGGCCGGGGTCGCGCCGCCGCATGCGCCACTCGGGCTGCGGCGCCTGTTGCGGGCCGCGCGCGCGGGCGCATCGCAGGGCGGCGCGCTTGTGAGCGGCGGATGGGCGGTGGAGCCCGTGGCCGGCCGCGGCAGGCCCGTGATACTCTACGGCGCCGGGCATGTCGGCCGGGCGCTGGTGCATGCGCTGCAGGGCCTGCCCTACCGGGTGCTCTGGGTGGACACCGCGGCGGAGCGGTTTCCCGCCGCGGTGCCGGAGCATGCCGAGCGGCTGGTGGCGGTGAACCCGGCCGATGCCGTCCCCCTCGCCCCGCCGGAGGCCCGACACATCGTGATGACCTATTCGCATGCCCTCGACCTCGAGATCTGCCACCGGGTGCTGGCACGGCCCTTCGCCCGGCTGGGGCTGATCGGCTCGGCCTCCAAGGCCGCGCGCTTCCGCTCCCGCCTGAAGGCGCTCGGCCATTCAGAGGCGGCCATCGCCCGGCTGGACTGCCCGATCGGCGAGCGCGCGCTCGGCAAGGCCCCGGCCGCCGTGGCGCTGGGGATCGCCGTTGAACTGCTGCGCGAAGATGCCGCCGCCGCGGCCGCGCAGCCCCGGGAGGGCGTGGCATGAGCCTGCTCAGCATCCGCGGCCTCACCAAGGCCTATCCGGGCGTGATCGCCAATTCCGACGTCTCCTTCGAGGTGGCCCCGGGCGAGGTGCACGCCCTGCTGGGCGAGAACGGCGCCGGCAAGTCCACCCTGGTGAAGACCATCTTCGGCCTCGTGCGCCCCGATGCCGGCGAGATGACCCTCTCGGGCCGGCCCTACGCCCCCGCCCGCCCGGGCGACGCGCGCGCCGCGGGCGTGGCCATGGTGTTCCAGCACTTCTCGCTCTTCGAGGCGATGAGCGTGGCGGAGAACATCGCGCTCGGTATGGAAGCCCGCCAGGCCGGGCGCGACCTGCCGGCGCGCATCCGCTCCGTCTCGGCGCAATACGGCCTGCCGCTCGACCCGGACCGGCTGGTGGGCGACCTCTCGGTGGGCGAGCGCCAGCGGGTGGAGATCGTGCGCTGCCTGCTGCAGGAGCCGCGCCTGCTGATCATGGACGAGCCCACCTCCGTGCTCACCCCGCAGGAGGTGGAGGTGCTCTTCGCCACCCTGCGCAAGCTCTCGGCCGAGGGCGTGGCCATCCTCTACATCTCCCACAAGCTGGAGGAGATCCGCAGCCTGTGCGACCGCGCCACCATCCTGCGCGGCGGCCGGGTGGTGGGGAGCTGCGTGCCGGCCGAGGAGACCGCGAAATCCCTTGCCGAGGCGATGATCGGCAGCGCACTCGCCCAGCCGGTGGCGAAATCCCACGCGGTGGGGGGGGCGGTGCTGCAGCTCGCCGGCCTCTCCCTGCCCTCGCCGGACCCGTTCGGCACCACGCTGCGCGATGTCTCGCTCACGCTCTGCAAGGGCGAGATCCTCGGCATCGGCGGGGTGGCCGGCAACGGGCAGGAGGAGCTGCAGGCCGCGCTCTCGGGCGAACGCGCCGTGGCGCCGGGCATGATCGTGCTGCGCGGGCAGGAGATCGGCGCGCTTGGCCCCAACCGCCGCCGCGCCCTCGGCCTGTGCACCGCACCGGAGGAGCGGCTGGGCCATGCCGCGGCCCCCGAGATGACCCTCACCGAGAACGCCCTGCTCACCGGCCTCACCCGCCAGTGCCTCGCGCAGGGGGGGTTCGTGAAATGGCAGGCCACCACCGGCTTCGCCGAGGCCGTGGTGCGCCGCTTCGACGTGCGCACCCCGGGGGTGGACCACGCCGCCCGGGCGCTTTCGGGCGGCAACCTGCAGAAGTTCGTCGTCGGCCGCGAGGTGCTGCAGAACCCGGAGGTCCTGGTGGTCAACCAGCCCACCTGGGGCGTGGACGCCGCCGCCGCCGCCGCCATCCGCGCCGCCCTCGTCAGCCTCGCCGCCGGCGGAGCGGCGGTGATCGTGATCAGCCAGGATCTCGACGAGCTGATGGAGATCTCCGACAGGCTCTCCGTGCTCGCCGGTGGCCGCCTCTCCGAGCCGCGCCCGGCCGGAAGCCTCGGCATCGACGAGATCGGCCTGATGATGGGCGGAAGCACCGTGAGGGCCGCACAGTGACACACGTAACCACAGGCGCAGGGCCGGCGCGCACCGCCGCCGCGGCGGCGCGGACCGGCCGGGCCGGACACCACGCGAAGGCCCGCGGCGCGCATGACGTCCCCCGATGCGCCGCCACGGCGCGGATGGCCCGGCGCGGGCCCGGATATGAAGGAGGCGCGGTGAGAGCACACGTCGGAAGCCCCCCCCGAAAGAGCATCCTCTCCAGCCTGCGGCGGCTCCCCGGAGCCCGGCCCGGCCGGCCCCTGCCCCCTCTGACGGGAGGCGCGGATGTGGCGGCTTGAGGCCCGGCGCGAGCCCTCGCGCAGCATGCTCCTGCTCACCCCGGTGCTGGCGGTGGCCCTCACGGTGATCTTCGGCGGGGCACTCTTCGCCGCCCTGGGCAAGGACCCGGTGGCGGCGATGCAGGTGATCTTCATCGACCCGCTGTTCGACCCCTATTCGCGCTCCGAACTCATGGTGAAGGGCGCGCCGCTGGCGCTCATCGCCATCGGCCTGTCGCTGGGCTTTCGTGCCGGTATCTGGAACATCGGCGCCGAGGGGCAGTTCATCATGGGGGCCGTCGCGGCCTCCGCCGTGGCGCTGGCCTTCTACGACGTGCAGGGGATATGGCTGCTGCCGCTGATGCTCGTCGCCGGCACCGCGGCGGGTGCTGCCTGGGCGATGATCCCCGCCCTGCTGAAAACCCGCTTCGGCGCCAACGAGATCCTGGTGAGCCTGATGCTGGTCTACGTGGCCGAGCAGTTCCTCATCGCCATGGTCTCCGGCCCGCTGAGGGACCCGCAGGGCTTCAACTTCCCCCTGTCGCGCAGCTTCCATGACAGCGCGGTGCTGCCGGTGCTCATCGAGTACACCCGCGTGCATGTGGGCGTGCTGGTCACCCTGGCGCTGGTCATCGCGGCGCAGGTGCTGATGAGCCGGCACATCCTGGGCTTCCGCATCCGCCTCTCGGGCGAGGCGCCGCGCGCCGCGCGCTTCGCCGGGGTGGACCGCGCGCATGTGACCTGGGCCTGCATGGGCATCTCGGGCGCCTGCGCCGGCATGGCGGGCATGTTCGAGGTGGCGGGCCCGGCCCAGCAGCTCGCGCCCTCGCTGCCGGTGGGCTACGGGTTCACCGCCATCATCGTGGCCTTCCTCGGCCGGCTCTCGCCGCCGGGCATCGTGCTCGCCGCGGCCATCATGGCGCTCACCTACATCGGCGGGGAGACGGCCCAGTTCGCCCTCGGCATCCCGGCGGCGGCGAACGAGACCTTCCGCGGCATGCTGCTGTTCTTCCTGCTCGGCCTCGACATCCTGGTGCGCTACCGCATCCGGCCGCGCCGGCGGGAGGTGAAGGCATGAACCGCACCGCGACGAGAGAGAGCCGCGCATGGACCTGAGCACCCTCGACCCCATCGCCCTGATCGTGAGCCTGATCATCGCCGCCACGCCCCTGGTGCTGGCCGCCACGGGAGAGCTGGTGACGGAGAAATCCGGCGTGCTGAACCTCGGCGTGGAGGGCATGATGGTGTTCGGCGCCATCTCCGGCTTCGCCGCGGCGGTGGAGACCGGCAGCCCCTGGGCGGGCTTTCTCGCAGCCGCGCTCGGCGGCGCGGTGCTCGCCCTCCTCTTCGGGGTGATGACGCAATACCTGCTGTCGAACCAGGTGGCGACGGGCCTCGCCCTCACCATGTTCGGCCTCGGCCTCGCGGCGCTGATCGGGCAGCCCTACTCGGGCGTGAAGCCGCCCTCCTTCCCGCGGCTCGACATCCCCGGCCTGGGCGACATCCCGGTGCTGGGCCGGCTCCTCTTCTCCTTCGACGCGATGGTCTACCTCTCCGTGGCGCTGGTGGCGGCGGTGTGGTGGTTCCTCACCCGCACCCGGGCCGGGATGATCCTGCGCGCGGTGGGCGAGAACCATGACGCGGCGCATTCGCTGGGCATGAAGGTGGTGCCCATCCGCCTCGCCGCCATCGCTTTCGGCGGCGCCTGCGCGGGGATGGGCGGCGCCTATCTCAGCCTCGTGCGCGTGCCGCAGTGGACGGAGGGAATGACGGCCGGCGCCGGCTGGATCGCGCTCGCCATCGTGGTCTTCGCCTCCTGGAAGCCCTGGCGGGTGCTGGTGGGGGCCTACCTGTTCGGCGGGGTCACCATCCTGCAGCTCAATACCCAGGCGCTGTCGCTGAACCCGGCGCTGCCGGCGGGCGCGGGGCTGATCGCGGTGGGGCTGGTCTGGCTGGGCCTGAGCCTGCGCGCCGGGCGGCCGGCGGACCTGCCGCTCGCGGCGCTCGTGCTGGGCGTGGCGGCGCTGGCCTTCGGCCTCGCGGACCCGCGCTTCCAGATCGGCTCGGCCTGGCTCTCCATGGCGCCCTATCTGGTGACCATCCTCGTTCTCGTGGTGATGTCGCGAGACCGCACGCGCGCCGCGCTCAACGCCCCGGCCAGCCTGGGGCGGGTGTTCCACGTCTCGGGCTGAGGCCCGGGCGAGAGGGCCGGACGGCGCATCCCCCCGGGCGCGGGCCCGGGCAAGGCTTCAGCCCCCGGGGCGCCTCACCCCGGGGGAGCTCTTCTCCCCGGGCCGGGCCCCGGGCAACCCTTCCCCCGGGCCCGCGGCCCGGGCAGGCATTCCTCCCCCGGGGTCGCACCCGGGCACCGCATTCACGCCCCGGTCCGTGGACCGGGCAGGCACAGTTCAACAGGGAGAACTACCGCATGAAACTTGCAGCAACCGTCCTCGCCGCCGCCGCGGCGCTGGCCCTGGGCGCCTCGGGCGTCCTCGCCCAGGCGAAGGATCACGTGAAGGTCGGCTTCGTCTATGTCGGCCCGGTGGGCGATTTCGGCTGGTCCTACCAGCATGACGTGGCCCGCAAGGCCGTGGAGGAGAAATTCGGCGACAAGGTCGAGACCACCTTCGTGGAAAGCGTGCCCGAGGGCCCGGACGCCGAGCGCGTGATCCAGCAGATGGCCCGCTCGGGGACCGACCTGATCTTCACCACCTCCTTCGGCTACATGGACCAGACCGTGAAGGTGGCGAAGATGTTCCCGAACGTGAAGTTCGAGCACGCCACCGGCTACAAGCGCGCCGACAACGTCTCCACCTATTCCTCGCGCTTCTACGAGGGCCGGCACGTGATCGGGCTGATCGCCGGCAAGATGACCAAGACCAACACCATCGGCTACATCGCCTCCTTCCCGATCCCGGAAGTGGTGCGCGGCATCAACGCGGCCTATCTCGCGGCGAAATCGGTGAACCCGGACGTGAAGTTCAAGATCGTCTGGGTGTCCACCTGGTTCGACCCCGCCAAGGAGGCCGACGCCGCCAAGGCGCTGATCGAACAGGGCGCCGACATCATCATGCAGCACACCGACAGCCCGGCGGCGATGACCATCGCGCAGGAGAACGGCATCCTCGCCTTCGGCCAGGCCTCGGACATGAAGCAGTTCGGCCCGGACGCCCAGCTCACCTCGATCATGGACCACTGGGACCCCTACTACATCTCCCGCGTGCAGGCCGTGCTGGACGGCACCTGGGAATCGACCGACACCTGGGGCGGCTTCGACACCGGCATGGTCCAACTCGCCGAGTTCTCCGACAAGATCCCCGAGGACGTAAAGAAGCTCGCCATGGACGCGCGTGACGCCATCGCCGCCGGCACGCTGCACCCGTTCACCGGCCCGATCAATAAGCAGGACGGCTCGCCCTGGCTCGCCGAGGGCGAAGTGGCCGACGACGGCACCCTGCTGGGCATGAACTTCTACGTGGAAGGCATCGAGGGCGACCTGCCGAAGTAAGGCGCGCCGCAGCGATGACCACGGACGGGGCCCCGCGCGGGCCCCGTCTGCGTTCAACAGGAGGATCGGTCGTTGAAAGAGCTCTTCATCAAACCAAAGGTGTCTGATGAGTTCCTGCTCTTGCAGGGACAATTCATTACAACCTGGGCGCATCTGGAATTCGCGCTCTGGGAAATTCTGTTGACGACAAAGTCACCGTATCTCGAAACGCCGGCAGAAATGCATGACGCCTATCTCCCCTCGGCAGTCACCGCAGAGCTGCACAAGCAACTCGACAGGGCCATCGCCACGAACCAACTCGGGGATGCTTCGGACGTGCAGTCCATACTGGACGACATGAAGACGCAGAAGCTCAGCCGGGACATGGCCGTTCACGGTGCCTGGAGGCAGGTCTCCGCCGATACGGTGCGCTGCGAGTATCACAAGAATTTTGGTACGAAGGCCGAGCCCGACTGGAGCAGCTACTCCATCCCTATCGACCGTGAGGAGATCGAAGCCGCCCTTACCTCGGCTGACGAACTGCTGCGTCGCGCCGCGACGGCGCTCCGGCGCCGATTGCCGATGGAGGGGGGATGAGCAGGCCGCCTCCCCCGCCCAAGGCCCCCCTTGCACCTGCCCCGGCAATCGCCTTTGATGGCACCAAATTCGGGAAAGGAACGCTCCATGATCAGGAAACCGCTCGGCCGCACCGGCACCTCCGTCTCCGCGATGTGCTACGGTACCATGTCCTTCGGCGGCGACGCGGACGAGGCGCAGAGCGCGAAGCTCTACGCCGCCTGCCGCGATGCCGGCATCGACTTCTTCGACTGCGCCAACGTCTACCAGAACGGCACGGCGGAGGAGATCCTCGGCCGGCTCATCGCCCATGAGCGCGAGGAGATCACCCTCACCACCAAGTTCGCCTCCGACAAGGGCGGCAGCCGGCGCAACGTGCTCGCCTCCGTCGAGGCCAGCCTGAAGCGGCTCGGCACGGACCGGATCGACGTGCTCTTCATGCACCGCTGGGACCCCGAGGCCCGGCTGGAGGACACGCTGCGCGCCCTCGACGACCTGGTGCGCCAGGGCAAGGTGCTCTACCTCGGCGCCTCCAACTACGCGGCCTGGCAGCTCGCCACCGCGCTCGGCGTGCAGAAGCGCGAGGGCTGGGCCCGCTTCGACGTGTTCCAGCCGATGTACAACCTGGTGAAGCGCCAGGCCGAGGTGGAGATCCTGCCGCTCTGTGCCGCCGAGGACGTGGCCGTGGTGCCCTACAACCCGCTGGCCGCCGGCGTGCTCACCGGCAAGTACCTGCCCGACGAGGGCGCCGGCAACACCCGCGGCCGGCTCGACCAGATGGAGATGTACGCCAAGCGCTACGCCGCCCCCTGGGTGGAGGGCGTGGTGCGCGAGTTCGTCGCCTTCGCGAAGGAGCTGGGCGTGAGCCCGGTCACCCTCGCCGATGCCTGGGTGGCCGCCCACCCCGCCGTCACCGCGCCGATCATCGGGGCGCGCAACGTGGAGCAGCTCGCCCCCGCCATCGCCGCCGCCGACTACAACATGACCGAGGACGTGCGAGCGAAGATCTCCGCCCTCTCCCCCACCCCGGTCCCGGCCACCGACCGGCTCGAGGAGCTGGGATGAACCAGCGCCTGATCACCGGGCAGACCCTCGCCTTCTCCGCCTCCCCCTTCGCCGTGCCGCCGGAGGAGGCGGTGCGGCACCATCGCCACGGCGCGGTGCTGGTGGAGGACGGGCGCATCGCGAAGGTCGGCCCGGCGGAGGCGCTTCTCGCCGCCCACCCGCAGGTGCCGCGCGAGGACATGGGCGAAGCCCTGCTGATGGCAGGCTTCGTCGACGCCCACGCGCATTACCCGCAGACCGGCATCATCGCCTCCTGGGGCAAGCGGCTGATCGACTGGCTGAACGGCTACACCTTCCCCGAGGAGATGCGCTTCGCCGACCCCGCCTACGCGGGCGAGATCGCCGGGCTCTACCTCGACCTCAACGCGGCGAACGGCATCACCACCGCCTGCTGCTACTGCTCCTCGGCGCCGGAAAGCGTGGACGCGCTGATGGCGGCGGCGGAGGCGCGCGGCCTGCGCCTCGCCGCCGGCAAGGTGATGATGGACCGCAACGCCCCCGAGGGCCTGTGCGACACCCCCGCCCGCGGCTATGAGGAGAGCGCAGCGCTCATCGCCCGCTGGCACGGCCGCGGCCGGCTCACCTACGT
Source organism: Paroceanicella profunda (assembly GCF_005887635.2). Taxonomy (GTDB): domain Bacteria; phylum Pseudomonadota; class Alphaproteobacteria; order Rhodobacterales; family Rhodobacteraceae; genus Paroceanicella; species Paroceanicella profunda. The sequence continues at coordinate 426,124 of NZ_CP040819.1, forward strand.
AGTCTCGCCGCGCTTCGCCCCCACCTCGAGCCCCGAGCAGCTGGAGGCCGCGGGCGCCCTCTGGGCCGCCAACCCGTCCTGCCTGATGCAGACCCACCTGAGCGAGCAGCACGAGGAGATCGCCTGGGTGGCCGGGCTCTTCCCGGAGGCGCCGGACTACTTCGGCGTCTACCAGCGCTTCGGCCTCACCGGCCCGGGCGCGGTGATGGGCCATGCCATCCACCTCACCGCGCGCGAGCGCGCCGCCATCACCGAGACAGGCACCGGCATCGCGCATTGCCCGACATCGAACACCTTCATCGGCTCCGGCCTGTTCGACATGGCCGCCGCACAGCGCCTCGGCGTGCCGGTGGGGCTCGCGACCGACGTGGGCGGCGGCTCCAGCTTCTCCATGCTGCGCACCATGGCGGCGGCCTACGAGATCGGCCAGCTCTCCGGCACGGCGCTGCACCCCGCACAGCTCCTCTGGCTCGCCACGCAAGGCGCCGCCGACACGCTGCGCATGGGCGAGGCCATCGGCAATCTCGCGCCCGGCCGCGAGGCCGACATCATCGCCCTCGACCTCGCCTCCACCCCGGTGATCGCGCAGCGCGCCGGCCGGGCGGAGAGCCTGTGGGAGCAGATCTTCCCCACCATCATGCTGGGCGATGACCGCGCGATCCGCGCCGTCCGGACCGCCGGCAACCAGCCGAGGGCCGCGGCATGAGCACGCTTCTCATCGAGGGCGGGCTCGTGGTCACCATGGACGCGGAGCGCCGCGAGATCGCCGATTGCGACATCCTGCTGCGCGACGGGGTGATCGAGGCACTCGGCCCCGGCCTCGGCGCCACGCCGGCGGCGCAGGGCGCCGAGCGGCTGAACGCGCGGGGCTGCGTCATCACCCCCGGCCTCGTGAACACCCACCATCACCTCTTCCAGACCATGACCCGCGCCGTGGCGCAGGACGATTTGCTGTTCGGCTGGCTGAAGAGGCTCTACCCCGTCTGGGCCCGCATGCGCCCCGAGCACATGGAGAGTGCCGCCACGCTGGGCCTCGCCGAGCTCGCCCTCTCCGGCTGCACCCTCTCGGCCGATCACCTCTACCTCTACCCCGACGGCGTGCGGCTGGAGGACACCATCGCCGCCGCACAGGCGGTGGGCATCCGCTTCCACCCCACCCGCGGCTCCATGAGCATCGGCGAGAGCGCCGGCGGCCTGCCCCCCGATGCGCTGGTCGAGCGCGAGGCGGACATCCTGGAGGATTGCATCCGCGTGGTGGACGCCTTTCATGACCCCGCGCCGGGCGCCATGCTGCGCGTGGGCATCGCGCCCTGCTCACCCTTCTCGGTGAGCCGCGAGCTGATGCGCGACGCGGCCCTGCTCGCGCGCGACAAGGGGGTGATGCTGCACACGCATCTGGCGGAAAACGCCGAGGACGTGGCGTATTCTCTGGCGAATTTCGGCTGCCGCCCCGGCGATTACGCCGAGGCCCTGGGCTGGACCGGCCCGGACGTGTGGCACGCCCATTGCGTGATGCTCGACGACGCCGAGATCGACCTCTTCGCCCGCAGCCGCACCGGTGTCGCGCATTGCCCCTGCTCGAACTGCCGCCTCGGCTCCGGCATCGCCCCGGTGCGCGCGCTGCGCGACGCGGGCGTGGCCCTTGGGCTCGGCGTGGACGGCTCCGCCTCCAACGACAGCGGGCACCTCCTCTCCGAGGCCCGCCAGGCCCTGCTCCTACAGCGTGTGAGCCTTGGCGCCGACGCGCTCACCGCGCGCGAGGCGCTGGAGATGGCCACCCTGGGCGGCGCGCAGGTGCTGGGCCGCCCGGAGCTCGGGGCCATCGCCCCCGGCCTGCGCGCCGATCTCGCCATATGGGATGTCTCCGGCCTCGGCGCCGCCGGCGCCTGGGACCCGGTGGCCGCCCTGGTGCTCTGCGGCCCGTTCGGCGTGCGCGACCTCATCGTGGAGGGCCGCCGGGTGGTGCGCGCGGGGCAGCTCGCCACCCTGGAGCTTCCCCGCGCCGTGGAGCGGCAGAACCGCCTGATGCGCGGGCTGATGGCATGATCCCGGCGCCTGCGGAAGGGCGCGCGCCCCTCGTCATCGCCGGCGCCGGCATCGGCGGGCTCAGCGCAGCCCTCGCCCTCGCGCAGCGGGGCGAGACGGTGCAGGTGCTCGAACGCGCGGCGGAGATCTCGGAAGTCGGCGCCGGGCTGCAGCTCGGCCCGAACGCGATGCATGTCCTGGCGCGGCTGGGCCTGGGCGAGGCGGTGGCCGCGGCCGGGTTCACCCCGCGCGACGCGGTGATCCGCGACGGCCGGCGCGGCTGGACCCTGTTCCGCATGCCGCTCGGCAGCCGGATCCGCCGCCGCCACGGCGCGCCCTTCATCCAGATCCACCGCGCCGACCTGCAGCGCCTGCTGCTCGACGCCTGCCACGCCGCCGGAGTGCGCATCGAGACCGGGGCGCGGCTCGACACGCTGGAGCAGGACGCGAAAGGCGTGCGGCTCGGCCTCGCCGGCGGCGAGAGCCGCCGGGCCCGCGGGCTGATCGGCGCCGACGGGCTGCACTCAAGCGTCCGCGCGGCGCTGTTCGGCCCGGCGGATGTGCGTTTCACCGGCAACCTGTGCTGGCGCGCCACCGTGCCGGCCGCGGCCCTGCCCGAGGGGCTGGTGCGCCCGGATGCCACGATCTGGGCCGGGCCGGGGGCGCATGTGGTCACCTATTTCCTGCGCGGCGGCAGCCTGGTGAACATCGTCGCCGTGCGCGAGGGCCCCTGGCGCGCCGAAAGCTGGACGACCGAGGGAGACCCGGACGCCCTGCGCGCCGCCTTCGCCGGCTGGCACCCGGCCTTGCGCAGGCTCCTCGACACGGTGGAGACCTGCTGGCTCTGGGCGCTGTGCGACCGGCCCGCGATGCCGGACTGGAGCCGCGGCCGCGCGGTGCTGCTGGGCGACGCCTGCCACCCGATGCTGCCCTTCCTCGCGCAGGGCGCGGCGATGGCCATCGAGGATGCCTGGGTTCTGGCGGATTGCGTGGCCGGTGAGAGCGGCAGGAGCGAGGCCGGGGCCGGAGGCCGGAACGCGCCCGGAGGCGAGAACGCAGGCACAGCCGCGGGCGACGCGCTGCCCGCGGCCTTCGCCGCCTATGTCGCCCGGCGGCGGGAGCGGGCCACACGGGTGCAGTCCCGGGCCGCGGCGAACGCGGGGCTGTTCCATGCGAGCGGCGCGCTCACCCGGGTGCTGCGCTTCGGCCCGATGGCGCTGGCCACCCGGCTGGCGCCCGGCCTGTTTCCCCCGGCCTTCGACTGGCTCTATGGCGTGGACGTGAGCGCGCAGCACCCGCCTCAGAGCCGGGTCTCGAAGGTGAGGAAGGTCTCGGCGCCGAACAGCCCGCGGTAGACCTTCACCGTCTCCGGGTTGCCGCGCATCGCCGTGATGGTCATCCGGGCCAGCCCGCGGGAGCGGAAGGCCTCCGCCGCCGCGTCCAGCAGCGCGCGGCCCACGCCGCGGCCGCGCGCGGGGTCCTCGACATAGAGGTCCGATACCTCGCCATGCCGGCGCAGGCGCTCGGGCAGGTGATACCCGCCCTCGGTGCTGATGCCGCAGACGGCGAAGCCCAGCAGGGTGTCGCCGCTCTCCGCCACCAGGATCACGCCGCCGCTCTCCGCCACCCAGCCCTCCAGCCAGCGCAGGTGGGGTGCGGCCATGCGCGCCGGTGTCTCCAGCCCCGATCCCGGCGAGCAGGCCAGCTCATGCGCCTGCAGCGCGGCCATGAAGCGCTCGAGCACCGGGCGGTCCTCGGGCCGGGCGGGGCGGACGATGGGGGCAGGGGCTGCGGTCATGGGGCTTTCCTTCGACTGTGGCGGCGCATCCTGCGAGGCCCGGGCGAAGGGTGCAAGGGCGGACAATGCCGCCGCCCCCCGCCGGCCGCCCCGGGCCGCGCGATGCCCCGACGCGCGGCCGGGTGGCGCCGGGGTCCGGACCAGGGCTCCGCATCCGATCTGCCCCCCTGGGGGCGACATCCCTCCGAAGAGCCGGGGGTCTGTCCGCCGCCGCCGCGGCGGACCCCGGCGCGCCTCCGCGCCATGACGCGGAGCCGGACGCTGGTGCTTCCACACCAAAGGGCCGGCCCCCGGCCGCCTCGCCCGGCACCGGGGCGGTGCACCCCGGTGCCTCCATCCGCTGATCCGCCTCTGCCGCCGCGGGCCGAGCCGGTTGCCGGCCCGGGCCGGCGGCGGTATGGAAGGGGCCCCGTTTCCCGCAGCCGGAGCCGTGCCGATGGCCAGACAGACGCCCCAGCCGATGCCGCCCGCCGAGCGCCAGCCGCCGGAGCTGGACTATGCCCCGCCGCGCGAGCCCTTCCTGACCGTGCTGCACGCGGACGACCACCTGATCCTGGTCTCCAAACCCTCCGGCATCCTGTCCGTGCCGGGGCGCGGCGACCACCTGCAGGACTGCATCGCCACCCGGGCGCGCAGCCTCTACGCGGGCGCGCGCATCGTCCACCGGCTGGACCTGGACACCTCCGGCATCATGGTGCTCGGCCTCACCGCCGAGGCGCACCGGGTGCTGTCGATGCAGTTCGAGGCCCGCAAGACCCGCAAGCGCTACCTGGCGCGGGTCTGGGGCCAGGTGGCGGGCGAGAGCGGGCAGGTGGACCTGCCGCTGGCCTTCGACCCGCCCAACCGCCCGCGCCAGAAGGTCGACCACGCCGCCGGCCGCCCCTCGCAGACCGACTGGCAGGTGATCGCGCGGGAGGCGGAGGCAACCCGCCTCGCGCTCACCCCGCTCACCGGCCGCAGCCACCAGCTGCGCGTGCACATGTGCGCGCTCGGCCATCCGATCCTCGGCGACCCGCTCTACGCCGAGGGCCCGGCACGGAGCGCGGCCGGGCGCCTGCAACTGCACTCGGAATATCTCGGCTTCCACCACCCGGCCGATGGCCGCTGGATCGACGCCGAAGACCCCTGCCCGTTCTGACGCCGCGCCATGCCCTCCCGGCACGGGCAGAGCTGCCGCCCTCCCGCCGGCGGGCTCAGCTCTCGGGCCGGGCGCTCCTGCCCCTCACTCCGGCGCGCCGGCGCGCAGCCAGGCGCCCAGCGTGGCGCGCTCGTCCGGGGTCATCCCGGTCTCGTTGCCCAGCGGCATGGTGTTGGAGAGCACGGCCTGGGCCAGCATCTTGGAGGCATGTGCGCGGATCTCGGGCAGCGTGTCGAAGGCGACGCCGCCGGGCGCCTCCTCGAACCCCTCATGGGTGGGGGTGGCCGCGTGGCACATCGCGCAGTGCTTCGAGACGACGGCCATCGCCGCCTGCGGCGCCACCTCGGCGGCCGCCTGGCCCGGGCGCCAGCTGGAAAACCACATCATGCCGATGGCCAGCACGGTCGCCAGCGGCCACTGCCATTTCATGATGGCGCCGTGCCGGCCCTGCTCATGCATGTTGAACCAGTGCCGCACCACGGCGCCGATCACCAGGATGAACCCGATCAGCACCCAGGAATACGGGTGGCCGAAGGCCATCGGGTAGTGGTTCGAGACCATCATCAGCACGACGGGCAGCGTGAGGTAGTTGTTGTGGGTGGAGCGGAGCTTGGCGATCTGGCCGTATTTCGCCTCCGGCGCGCGGCCGGCCTTCAGGTCCTCCACCACGATGCGCTGGTTGGGGATGATGACGAGGAAGACATTGCCGCTCATCATCGTCGCGATCACCGCGCCGATGTGCAGCCAGGCGGCCCGGGCGGAGAACACCTGCCCGAAGGCCCAGGCCGCGAAGACCAGCGCCACGTAGAGCACGGCGAACATCACCGCCGGCCGGTGGCGCAGCGCCGACTTGCACAGCCCGTCGTAAAGGAACCACCCGGCCACCAGCGAACCCGCCGAGAGCAGGATCGCCACCGGCACCGGCAGGTCGGCCACCGAACGGTCGATCAGCAGCCCCTTCGCGCCCCAGTAATAGGTGACGGCCATCATGGCGAAGCCGGTCATCCAAGTGGAGTAGCTCTCCCACTTGAACCAGGTCAGCTCCTCGGGCATGTGCTCGGGTGCCACCTTGTACTTCACCATGTGGTAGAAGCCGCCGCCGTGAACCTGCCAGGTGTCGCCGACCTTGTCGTCTTCCATGCCCTTGCGCTTGCGCAGCGAATAGTCGAGGCCCATGAAGTAGAAGCTGGAGCCGATCCAGCCGATCGCGGCAATGATGTGAGCCCAGCGGACGAACAGGCTGATCCAGTCGTGAAATACCGCTTCCATCCGTTCCCCCGGTCGCTTCGCGCTGCAACAATACACTTGCACTTCGCGGGGCAAAAGCCCGAAACTCCATCCGGAACATGGGGGAGGCAGCTCAGTGACCGATCACGGACCCACCTTCGCGGCCGATCCGGCCCGGCTTGAGCGCAGCGCTTTCGTGGCGCGGTTCGGCGGGGTGTACGAGCATTCGCCCTGGGTGGCGGAAAGCGCCTGGGACGCGGGCCTGCCGGCCGGGTTGCACCGGCCCGCGGCGCTGGCCGCGCTCCTCGCCGCGCAGGTGGAGGCCGCCCCGCGTGACAGCCGGCTCGCCCTGCTGCGCGCCCATCCGGACCTCGCGGGGAAGCTCGCGCTTGCCGGCGGGCTCACCCACGCCTCCTCCGCGGAGCAGGCCGGCGCCGGGCTGGACCGCTGCAGCCCGGAGGAATTCGCCGCCTTCACCGCGCTCAACGCCGCCTATCGCACCCGCTTCGGCTTTCCCTACATCATCGCGGTGCGCGGCCGGGACCGGCAGGAGATCCTCGCCGATTTCCGCGCCCGGGTGGACCGCGACCCGGAGACGGAATTCGCCGCGGCCCTGGTGCATGTCCACCGCATCGCGCTGCTGCGCCTGGAGGCGCTGGCGGCGGCGGAGGTCGGGGCGTGAGACCGACCCCCTTCGGCAGCGAGGCGCTGATGCCGGAGGCGGGCACCCGGCGCGACCGTGTGGCGCGGCTGCGGGTGGAGCTGTTCGATGGGGTCAATCTCTTCGTCGATGGCGAACGGGTGGACATCTCCTCCGCCAAGGCCCGCGCGCTGGTGACCAGCCTCGTGCTCAGCCGCACGGGGGAGGAGAGCCGGGCGGTGCTCTCCGAGCGTCTGTGGAGCCGCTCGCCCAGTGCCGAGCACCAGCGCAACTCGCTCAAGCGCGACCTGAAGGCGCTGGTCGACCGGCTCACCCAGGCCGGCTACCACGGGCTCACCGGCACCCGCTCGGAGGTGCGGCTGGACCTCGACACGGTGGACTGCGACGTGCTGCTGGCCCTGCAGGCCTCGGACAACGGCTACGCGCATTCCGCGCTGCTGGAGCGCGACCACCCGTTCCAGACCATCGCCGCCGGCTGCGACGACGTGGACCCGGAGTTTTCCGCCTGGCTCACGCAGCGCATCGCCGGGCTCGAGAGCCTCACCATGCGCGCGCTTGACCTCGCGCTGCGCCGCACCGACCTGGAGATGACCCGGCGGCGCGACCTCGCCCTCGCGGCCTTCAACCTCGACCGCACCCGGCAATCCGCCGCCATCTCGCTGATGCGCATCCACGAGGAGCTGGGCGACACCGCCGCGGCGCTGCGGGTATACGGCACCCTCTACCTCGCGCATCTGGAGGAGCACGACGACCCGCCGGACGGCGAGATCATCGCCGAGGTGGAGCGGCTGAAGCTCGCCACCTCCGGCCCCGGCCAGGCCCGCCGCACCGCCGGGCGCCCGGAGCGCAGCAATACCGGGCCGGTGATGCTGCGCATTCCGGCGCCGGAGCCGCTGCGCAGCCACCAGCTGCGCCGCACCGCGCTGCACATCATCGACCAGCTGGGCCGGCGGCCCGGCCAGCTGTGTCTCACGCGCGGCGCCGGGGCCACGCACCGGCTGGAGATGCTGGAGGACGCGGGCACCCTGTGGCTGCAGCTCTGGCGCGGGGCGGACGAGACGCTGGTCTGGACCGGCAGCATCGAGGACGAACTGGCGGCCGGCGCCCTTGCCGGCCGCATCGCCGCGGCCCTGTCGCCGGGCAACAGCCCGCCCGCCTCGGCCTATCCGCATCTCATGCCCGCCCGGCCCGAGACCCAGGCGCTGCGGCTGCTGCTCTCCACGCCCGTCGCCCTGCCGACGGAGCGGCGGCATCAGCACGAACCCCAGCCGCTGGACCCGCTGGACCAGGTGGAGGCCGGCTGGCGCGACCTCATCGCCGGGCAGCGCGCCGAGGCCGCCACCGCCCTGCGCCGCGCCGCCGCGCTCGACACGGACCGGGGCGAGGCCCTCGGCGCCGCCGCCCTCGGGCTCGCGCTCATCGCCGAGGAGGACGACGCCGTCGCCCATGCCGAACGCATCCTGATCGGCGACCACGAACCCGGCCTGCGCGCCCTGCGCGGCACCACGCTTGCCATCTGCAACGAGCGGCGCAGCGCGGTGTCCTGCCTGCACGACCTGCCGGACCGCTGGATCCTGCCGCGCTGCTTCGGGGCGGTCTCCGCGGCGCGGATCGGCAACGCGGCGGCCGTGCGCAGCTTCCTCGCGCCGGCCGGAAGCTGGCCGATGCCCGGCGGCGCGGCCGGCCTCGCGGACTGGGCCACCTGCATCCTGCCCACCTCGGAGAATTTCAACGGCTCGTTGTTCTACCGCACCCTGCTGGACATGCTGCAGCCGGTCGAAGCCTGAACCGTGCCTCCCCGGGGCATCGGCGGCGGCCCTGCCCCGTCGCGCGCCTCCCGCTCCCCGGAAGGATCCCGATCGCCGCCGGCCCCTGCCTTTGCACGGTGATCCTCCCGGTCGCGCAGCCAGCACCGTGCGCGGCGGATGCCCTGATGCCATGGACACGGATGCTCCCGCCGCCGCTCTGATGCCCTGGTGTTACGGACACGGACACGGACACGGACACGGACACGGACACGGACACGGACACGGACACGGATGCTCCTGCCGCCGCCCTCGCGCAAGCGCTCCATTGACGCCTCACTACCCCCGGAGAGCCGGAGAGCCGGAGAGCCGGAGAGCCGGAGAGCCGGAGAGCCGGAGAGCCGGAGAGCCGGAGAGCCGGAGAGCCGGAGAGCCGGAGAGCCGGAGAGCCGGAGAGCCGGAGAGCCGGAGAGCCGGAGAGCCGGAGATGGACCGCGCGGAGGCGGCCTGCAAGCCCCGGATGGCCCGGGGCCGCAATATCGCCCGGGTTACTTGGTGCCGAACATCCGGTCGCCGGCGTCGCCCAGGCCGGGAAGGATGTAACCCTTCTCGTTCAGGCGCTTGTCCAGCGAGGCGGTGATGATGCTGACATCCGGGTGCGCCTCCTTCATGCGCGCCACGCCCTCGGGGGCGGCGAGCAGGCACAGGAAGCGGATGTCGGTGGCGCCGGCGTCCTTCAGGAGCTGCACCGCGGCGGCGGAGGAATTGCCGGTGGCGAGCATCGGGTCCACCGCGATCACCGGACGGTCGGCGAGGTCTCCCGGCACCTTGAAGTAATACTGCACCGGCTGCAGGGTTTCCTCGTCGCGGTAGAGGCCCACGAAGCCGACCCGGGCGGAGGGGATCAGCTCCAGAACCCCGTCCAGCAGCCCGTTGCCCGCGCGCAGGATCGAGACCAGCGCGAGCTTCTTGCCCTTCAGCACCGGGGCTTCCATCTCCTGCAGCGGCGTGTCCACGGTCATGGTGGTCATCGGCAGGTCGCGCGTCACCTCGTAGGCGAGCAGCAGCGAGATCTCGCGCAGGAGCTGCCGGAACCCGGCGGTGGAGGTGGCCTTGTCGCGCATCAGCGTGAGCTTGTGCTGCACAAGGGGGTGGTCGACGATCGTCAGGTGCTCTCTCATGCGCTTTCTCCCAATCTCTCCAGCATCCGGGTCCGGGTGGCGTCGTCGCAGAAGGCGGCGCGCATGGCAAGGCGGTTCAGGCGGGTGAAGGTCTTGCGGCTCCAGCCGAAGGCCTCGTTCAGGGCCGCGTATTCCTGCGCCAGCGAGGTGTGGAAATAGGGCGGGTCGTCGGTGGAGAGGGTCACGCCCACGCCCGCGCGGTCCAGCGCTGCCACCGGGTGCTCGGCCCAGCTTCCGCAGAGCGCGAGGGCGATGTTGGAGCCGGGGCAGACCTCCAGCACCACGCCCTCCTCCGCGAGGCGGGCCATCAGCGCGGGGTCCCGCGCCGCCGCGATGCCGTGGCCGATGCGCGCGGGGGAAAGGGCGTCGAGCGTGGCGCGCACGCTCTCGGGGCCGCAGATTTCCCCGGCATGTGCGGTGAGCCCCAGCCCGGCCTCGCGCGCCAGCGCGAAGGCGGGCGCGAAGGCGTCGACGTCGTACTGCCGCTCGTCCCCCGCGAGGCCGAAGCCGCTCGCCCCGGGGGTGTCCGCCACGATGCGCGCCACACGCAGCGCGTCGTCGGGGCCCATGTGGCGCACGGCGATGGGGATGAAGCGCGCCTCGATGCCCGGCACCCGGGCGGCACCCTCGCGGATGGCGGCGAAGACATCCGCCCAGGCAGAGCCGTCCGCCGCGCAGAGCTGCGGGGCGAGGAAGATCTCGGTGTAGATCACCCCTTCCGCGGCGCGGGCCCGCAGCACCGCCTCCGAAAGGCGGGTGTAGTCCTCCGGTGTCTGCAGCACCGAGGTCGCCACCTCGTAGACCGCGAGGAACTCGGAGAAATCCGCCCAGTCATAGCTGCCGTCCGCGGCGAAGATATGGCCCAGGTTCAGCCCCTTCTCAGCCGCGAGGGCGCGGATGAACTCCGGCGGGGCGGCGCCTTCGAGATGCAGGTGCAGCTCCACCTTGGGCAGGGTCGCCCAGTCCCGCGCCACCGCGTTCACAGGAAGCTCCGCCCGTGCGCCCCGGGCGCGAGCCCGAGATGTGTCGCGATGCTCTCGCCCACGTCGGCGAAGCGCACCAGCCCCACGGGGCCGGAGAGGCCGGGGCCCGCGCCCAGCACCGGCACCCGCTCGCGGGTGTGCTCGGTGCCGGGCCAGGTGGGGTCGTTGCCATGGTCGGCGGTGATGATCATCAGGTCTCCCTCCCGCAGATGGGCGGTGATCGCGGGGAGGCGCGCGTCGAATGCCTCGAGCGTGCGCGCATAGCCCGCCACGTCGCGCGGGTGACCATAGAGCGAGTCGAACTCGACATAGTTGGCGAAAACGAACGTGCCGTCCGGGGCGGTGCGGGCCATCTCGATGGTGTGGTCGACCAGCGCCATGTCGTCCGCGCCCTTGAGCAGCTCGGATATCCCCCGATGGGCGAAAATGTCGCCGATCTTCCCGATGCCGATGGTCCGCCCGCCTGCAGCCACCACGCGCTCGCACAGGGTAGGCTCGGGCGGCGGAATGGCAAGGTCGCGCCGGTTTGCCGTGCGGCGGAACTCCTCCGGGCTGCGGCCGAGGAACGGCCGGGCGATCACCCGGCCCACCCGCATCGGGTGCACCAGCGTCGCCGCCACCTCGCAGACCTGCATCAGCCGCTCGAGGCCGAACACCTCCTCATGTGCCGCTATCTGGAACACGCTGTCGGCGGAGGTGTAGCAGATCGGCTTGCCCGTCGCGATGTGCTCCTCCCCCAGCGCGCGCAGGATCGGCATGCCGGAGGCGTGGCAATTGCCCAGGATGCCCGGCAGCCCGGCCTGCGCGATCAGCGCCTCGGTGAGCGCGGGCGGGAAGGCGGGTTCCGTGCGCGGGAAATAATGCCAGTCCCAGGGCACCGGCACGCCGGCAAGCTCCCAGTGGCCGGAGGGGGTGTCCTTGCCCTTCGAGACCTCCTCGGCAGCGCCCCAGAGGCCGGTCGGCGCCGGCCCCGCGGGCACCGGCACGCCGGAGGCGAGGCCCACCGCCTCCCACAGGCCGAGGGCGGCGAAGTTGGGCAGGTGGAGCGGGCCGGAGCGCCCCTCCTCCGCCCGGCCGGCGGCGCATGCGGCGGCGATATGGCCCAGCGTGTTGGCGCCCTCGTCGCCGAAGGCGGCGGCGTCGGGCGCGCCGCCCGCGCCCACGCTGTCCATCACCAGAAGGAAGGCGCGGGGCATCAGCCTGTCCTCCGCCCGCTCACGAGATGCGCTCCTTGATGAGATCGGCCTCGGGCTCGGGCCGCTCGGAGAGGGTGTAGGCGGCGGCGAGGCGCGCGGCGGCGGCATCGGCGGCGGCCTCCGAGGCGGCATGGACGCGGGCGATGGGCGTCTCCGCATCGGCGCGCAGGCCGAGGCCCAGCAGCCGGTCGAACCCCACCGCGGGGTCGATCACATCCGCCCGCTTGCGCCGCCCGCCGCCAAGTTCGACCACCGCGAGACCCACGGCCCGCGTGTCGATGCGGGTGACGAAGCCCTCACCGGAGGCGAAGACATCGCGCACCACCGGGGCCTGAGCGAGGATCTCGGCGTAGCGTTCGAGGAAGTCCGTGGGGCCGCCGAGGGCCGAGACCATGCGCCCGAAGCGCTCGGCCGCCGCCCCGGAGTGGAAGGCCTCGCGCAGGCGCGCCTCGCCGGTGGCGACGTCCGGCGCGAGACCGGCGAGGGCGAGCAGCGTGCCGCCCTGGGCCACCGTCACGTCCCAGAGCCGGCTGTCGATCTCCGCCCCGGTGAGGAAGGCGGCGGCATTCGCCACCTCCAGCGCGTTGCCGGCGGCGGAGGCGAGCGGCTCGTTCATGTCGGTGATGAGCGCGGCCGTGGGGCAGCCCGCGCCACCGGCCACGCTCACCAGGCTACGGGCCAGGGCGCGGGCCTCGTCGGCCGAGGCCATGAAGGCGCCGTTGCCCACCTTCACGTCGAGCACCAGCGCCTGCAGCCCGGCGGCGAGCTTCTTCGACAGGATCGAGGCGGTGATGAGGTCGAGGCTCTCCACCGTGCCGGAGACATCGCGCACGCCGTAGAAGCGCTTGTCGGCCGGGGCGATCTCGTCGGTCTGGCCGATCACGGCGCAGCCCACCTCGCCCACCACGCGGCGCAGCTCGTCCTCGCCGGGTTGGGTGCGGTAGCCGGGGATGGCGTCGAACTTGTCGAGCGTGCCGCCGGTGTGGCCCAGCCCGCGGCCGGAGATCATCGGCACGTAGGCGCCGCAGGCGGCGAGCGCGGGGGCGAGCATCAGGCTCACGTTGTCGCCCACGCCCCCCGTGGAATGCTTGTCCACCACCGGGCCCGGCAGGTCCCAGGCCAGCACCTTGCCGGAATCGCGCATCGCCAGCGTGAGGGCCACGCGCTCGTCCCTGTCCAGCCCGCGCCAGATGATCGCCATCGCGAGGGCGGAGATCTGGCTGTCCTCGATCGAGCCGTCGGTGATGCCGGCCACGAAGAAGCGCAGCTCCTCCGCGCTCAGCGCCCGCCCGTCGCGCTTCGCGGTGATGACTTCCTGCGGCAGCATCAGTAGCCCCCCGTGATCCCGTCATCCGCCGGCAGGCGCCCGGCCAGGGTCGCCAGCAGCGCGTCGAGCAGCGAAGAGGCGCCGAAGCGGAAGGTGAGCGGGCTCACCCAGTCCGCGCCCATCACCTCGTCGGCGATATCGAGATAGGAGGTGGCGTCCTCCAGCGTGCGCACGCCGCCGGAGGGCTTCACCCCGATCAGCCGGTTGTCATGCTCGGCCACCGCCTCCAGCATCAGGCGCACGGCGCGGTGGGTGGCGTTCATGGGGATCTTGCCGGTGGAGGTCTTGATGAAATCGGCGCCGCCGTCGATCGCCAGCGCCGCGGCACGGGAGATCATCGCGTCGTCGTTGAGGATGCCGGTCTCCAGGATCGCCTTCACAGTGGCCTGCCCGGCGCAGGATTTCACCCGTTCGACCATGGCGCGCACCGCCTCCGGCTCCCCCTCCATCAGGTGGCGGTAGGGGATCACCATGTCGATCTCGTCCGCGCCGTCGGCCACGGCCTCCTCGGTCATCGCCATCACCTCCGAGGCGGGGGCATCGCCGCCGGGGAAGTTCACCACGGTGGCCACCCGCACGGTGGAGAGGCTGAGCAGGCCCTTGGCCTGGGCGACGAACTTCGGCCAGATGCACACGGCCGCGACGGGGCCGTGCCGCGTGTCGGCCCGGGCGCAGAGCGCGGCGATGTCATCGCCGGTGCAGCCGTCTTCGAGATTGGTCAGATCGAGGCAGGCCAGCGCGCGCGTGGCCGCGATTTCAGGTGTCATGTATCCTCCCCGGGGCCGCCTCGGGCCCTTGCATGCGGTTGCGCGGCCTCAGGCGAAGCTGCGCACGAAATCCTTCACCAGCGCCCGGAACCGGGCCTGGGCCTTTGCGGCCTCCTGCTTGGTCTCGTCATGCGAGAGGGCCTGGCCGGTCATCCCCGCCGCAAGGTTGGTGACCACGGAAACCGCCGCCACCCGCATCCCGAAGAACCGTGCCAGGATGCATTCGGGCACCGTGGACATCCCCACCAGGTCCGCCCCGAGGGTGCGGATGGCGCGGATCTCGGCCGGCGTCTCGAAGCTCGGGCCGGAGAACCAGGCGTAGACCCCCTCCGGCACCCCGCCCAGCCGGGCGCGCAGGCCCGGGTCGTAGGCGTCGACCATGCTGAGGAAGCGGGCGTCCGTCTCCTCGCCGGTGAGCGGGTTCATGCCGGCGAAGTTGATGTGGTCGCTCAGCGCCACCAGCGTGCCGGGGCCCCAGTCCTCGCGGGTGGAGCCGGCGGAATTGGTGAGCAGCAGGTCGCTCACGCCGATGTCGCGCAGCGTCTCGATCACCGGGCGCATCACCGCAGGCCCCCCGCCTTCATAGGCGTGTACCCGCCCGGATACCAGCGCCACGCGCACCCCCTCCAGCGTGCCGAGCACCAGCTCGCCCGCGTGGCCGGAGACGGAGGACACCGGAAATCCCGGCAGCACCGTGAAGGAATGCCGCTCGGCCCCCTCCACCTCCTCGGCCAGCGCGCCCAGCCCGGAGCCCAGCACCAGGCCTATGCGCGGCGCCGCGCCGTCACTGTGGCGCGCCAGCGCCTCCGCCGCCGCGGTGGTCATGCCATGTGCCCCTTCGCGAAGGCGCCGGGCAACAGCTCGGCCACCGTCAGGCGCACCCGCGGCCCCTGCAGCCCGGCGAGGGTGACGACCACTTCCGGCGCGGAGAATTCGGCCAGCTTCTGCCGGCAGCCGCCGCAGGGGGTGATCGGGTCCGGGCTGTCGGCAATCACGAGAACCTCCTCGATCACCCGCTCGCCCGCCGCGCACATGGCCGCGATGGCGCCGGCCTCGGCGCAGGTGCCCTCCGGGTAGGCCACGTTCTCCACGTTGCAGCCGGAAAACACGCCGGAGGGGGTGCGCAGCGCCGCCCCCACCGCGAAGTCGGAATAGGGGGCGTAGGCGTTGTCTCGCGCCGCCTTCGCCGCTTCGAACAGGTCCATGTCAGCGCTCCTTCACGTAGGGGACCCCGCCTGCCTTCGGCGCCACCGCGCGGCCGATGAACCCGGCGAGCAGGATCACCGTCAGCACATAGGGCAGCACCTGGGTGGCCTGCGAGGGGATGGTGCCGATCAGCGGGAATTCGAAGCCCTGATAGCGGATCGCGAGCGCGTCGAGAAGCCCGAAGAGCAGGCAGGCGAACATGGTCGGGATCGGCCGCCACTTCGCGAAGATCATCGCGGCGAGCGCGATGTAGCCCTTGCCGGCGGACATCTCGCGGATGAAGCCCGCGTTCTGCGCGGTGGAGAGATAGGCCCCGGCGAGCCCGCAGAGGATGCCGGTGCAGATCACCGCGCGGTAGCGCATCCAGGCCACGGAGATGCCGGCCGTGTCCACCGCGGCGGGATTCTCGCCCACCGCGCGCAGCCGCATGCCGAAGCGCGTGCGGTAGAGCACCCACCAGGTGAAGGGTGCGGCGAGGAAGGCGACATAGACCAGCAGCTTGTGGCCCGAGAGCACGTCCGCATAGATCGGCCCGATCACCGGCACGGCGGCCATGGCCTCCGCGAAGGGCAGCGTGATGTCCTCGAACCGCGCGGCACCGGAGAGCTGCGGCGTGCGCCCGCCCTGCGAGAACCAGGCCTGGCCCAGCAGCGCGGTGATGCCGGAGGCGATGAAGTTGATCGCCACGCCGGAGACGATCTGGTTTCCGCGGTGGGTGATGCAGGCGAAGCCGTGCACCAGCGCCAGCGCCACGGAGGCGAGGATGCCCGCCCCCAGCCCCAGCCAGACCGATCCGGTCACCGCCGCCACCGCCGCGGAGGCGAAGGCCGAGACCAGCAGCTTGCCCTCCAGCCCGATGTCGAAGATGCCGGCGCGCTCGGAGAACACCCCGGCGAGGGCGGCGAGCAGCAGCGGCGCGGAGATGCGCAGCGTGGCGTCGAGCACCTGCAGCAGGTCGTTGAACAGGCTCAGGTCCATGCCGCACCTCCCTTGCGCGCGAAGAGCCGCACCATGGCGGGGCGGAACATGTATTCCAGCGCCCCGGCGAAGAGGATGGCGAGGCCCTGGATCAGCACCACCATGTCACGGCTGATGCGCGGCATGTCGAAGGCGAGCTCCGCGCCGCCCTGGTAGAGCACACCGAACAGCAGCGCCGCCAGCACGATGCCCATCGGATGCGCCCGCCCCATCAACGCCACCGCGATGCCCACGAAGCCGGCGCCGCCGGGGATGTCGAGGAAGATGCGGTTCTGCTCGCCCATCACCGGGTTCAGCGCCATCAGCCCGGCCAGCGCGCCCGAGAGCGCCATCACCGTGACGATGATGCGCGTGGCGGAGATGCCGGCGTAGCGCGCCGCCTCCGGGTTCGCCCCGAAGACGCGGATCTCGTAGCCCAGCTTGGTGCGCCAGATCAGCAGCCACACCAGCGCCGCGGCCACCAGCGCGAGCAGGAACATCACGTTGAGCGGCGCGCCGCCGATGTCATAGCCCAAGAGGCCCATGAGCCCTTCCAGCTTCGGCAGCCGCGCGGCGGCCTCGAAGGTGCGCGACTGGACGGAGGCGTTGCCGGGCACCTTCAGGTGGTTCACGATGAGATAGCTCATCAGCGAGGCGGCGATGTAGTTGAACATGATGGTGGTGATCACCACATGCGCGCCGCGCCGCGCCTGCAGCCAGCCCGGGATCGCGCCCCAGAGACAGCCGAACAGCGCGCCCCCCAGCATGGCGAAGGGCAGGATGGCCCACCAGGAGAGGTACCGGTCCAGCGCAAGGCACACCAGCCCCACCCCCAGCCCGCCGACATAGGCCTGCCCCTCGCCGCCGATGTTGAACTGGCTGGCGTGGAAGGCCACCGCCACGGCGAGCCCGGTGAAGATGAAGTTCGTGGCGTAGTAGAGGGTGAAGCCGATGCCCTCGCCATAGCCGAAGGCGCCGTAGACGATGAGCCGCACCGCCTCCAGCGGGTTCTCCCCGATCATCAGCACCACGAGCCCGGCCACCACGAAGGCCACGGCGAGATTCACCGCCGGCAGCAACCCGTATTCGACCCATTTCGGCAGGGTGTTCATGCCACGGCCTCCACCATGCTCTCCTGATACTCCTTGAGCGTGCGCAGGACCCGCTTCAGGAGCGACGCCGTCCGGCCGTTCTTCGTCCGGCCCAGGATCGCCACCGCCGGGTCAGGGCTGCCAAGCGGAAGGGTCCGCGCGAAGACACGGCGCGCAGGGGGGACGGCCCGATCCGGTGCGGCAACGCCCCCCGTTCCGCGGGCTCGATGTCGCGGGGCCGCTGACGGGCGTGCCGCGATCCCCGTCGGATTGCCGTCGGCAAGGAACAGCCGCACGGTGCGCCCCGGGCTCATGCCGCGTCTCCCGCCACGCCGGACATCATCAGGCCGATCTCGCCCTCCGGCGCGTCCGGCGAGACCTCGCCGACGATGGCGCCGCCGCACATCACCAGAACGCGGTCGGAGAGGGCACGGATCTCGTCGAGCTCGACGGAAACCAGCAGGATCGCCTTGCCCGCGTCGCGCAGCGCGATGAGCCGGCGGTGGATGGCCTCGATGGCGCCCACGTCCACGCCCCGGGTGGGCTGGCCGACGAGGAGCACGTCCGGGTCGCGCTCGATCTCGCGGGCGAGCACGATCTTCTGCTGGTTCCCGCCGGAGAAATTCGCCGCCTTGAGATAGGGGTCGGGCGGGCGCACGTCGAAATCCTCCATGTGCTGGCGGGTGATGGAGAGAAGCGCTGCCCGGTCGATCAGCGCCCCGGCGCCGTATTCCGGCGCGCGCTGGTAGCCCAGCATCACGTTCTCGCGGGCCTCGAACCGGGTGACGAGCCCGGCGCGGTGCCGGTCCTCGGGCACATGGGCGAGGCGGCTGTCGCGCATCCGCGCCGGGTCACGCCCGGTGGCGTCGGCGCCCGCCAGCATCACCCGGCCCCGGGTGGGGCTGCGGATGCCCGAGATCACCTCCAGGAGTTCCGACTGGCCGTTGCCCGACACCCCGGCAATGCCCACGATCTCGCCCGCGCGCACCTCGAAGCTCACCGAGCCGAGCAGGCTCACGCCGCGCGCGTCGACCAGCCCGACATCCTCCACCGCAAGGCGCACCGCCCCCGGCGCCGCCGCGCCCTTCTCCACGCGCAGCAGCACCCGGCGGCCGACCATCAGCTCGGCGAGCTCCTCCACCCCGGTCTCCGCCGTGCGGCGCGAGGCCACCATCTCGCCCTGGCGCATCACGCTCACCGTGTCGGTGATCGCCATGATCTCGCGCAGCTTGTGGGTGATGAGCAGGATGGTCTTCCCCTCCGCGCGCAGTCGCGCGAGGATGCGGAACAGGTGGTCGGCCTCGTCGGGGGTGAGCACACCGGTCGGCTCGTCGAGGATCAGCACCTCGGCGCCACGGTAGAGCGCCTTGAGGATCTCCACGCGCTGCTGCAGGCCCACGGGCAGCTCGCCCACCACCGCGTCGGGGTCCACCCTGAGGTCATACTCCTCCTCCAGCCGGCGCAGCTCGGCGCGCGCGGCGCGGCGGCCGGGGCCGAGGAGGGCCCCGCCCTCCACCCCCAGCATCACGTTCTCCAGCACGGTGAACGGCTCCACCAGCATGAAATGCTGGTGCACCATGCCGATGCCGAGCCCGATCGCCGCCTGGCTGTCGCGGATCTTCACCTCGCGCCCGTTCACCAGGATCTGCCCGGAATCGGCCTGGTAGAACCCGTAGAGGATCGACATCAGCGTCGACTTCCCGGCGCCGTTCTCGCCGATGATGCCGTGGATGGTGCCCTTCTCCACCTTCAGGTGGATGTCGCGATTGGCACGGACGGGGCCGAAGCTCTTCTCGACGCCGACGAGTTCGATGGCAGGCTGGCTCATGCCCCCTCCGCTGCAGTGATCGTTCCGCCGACCTTATGGCCTGGCGCGTGGCGGGAGAAGGGCCCGCCCCCCGGACGGCCGCGGATGACGCTGCGGAAAACCCCCGCGCCGCCGCTCACGGGAACGGGCACGGGCCCGGCCCGGCATGGTCGATCACCTTCACCGCGCCGGAGACGATGTCCGCGGAGGCCCGCTTCGCCGCCGCGCGGATCTGCGGTGTCACCAGCGCGGCGTTGTCCGCATCCATCGCGTAGCCCACGCCACCCTCGGCGAGGCCGAGGCTGGTCACCCCCGGCCGCCAGCCGGAGAAGGCGCGCATCACCGCCACGTCCACGCGCTTGAGCATCGAGGTGAGCACCTGGCCCGGATGCAGCCCGTTCTGGTTCGAATCCGTGCCGATGCCCAGCACGCCGGCATCCGCCGCCGCCTGCAGAACCCCGGTGCCGGTGCCGCCGGCGGCCTGCATCACCACGTCCGCGCCGCGGTCGATCTGCGCGCGCGCCAGCTCCGCGCCGCGCGCGGGGTCCGACCAGGCGGCCGGCGTGTCCCCCGCCATGGCCACGAACAGCTCCGCCCCCGGCTGCGCCGCCGAGATGCCCTGCGCATAGCCGCAGGCGAACCGGCGGATCAGCGGAATGTCCATGCCGCCGACGAAGCCGATCTTCCCGCTCCTGCTCGCCATCGCCGCCATGACGCCCACCACATAGGCGCCCTCCTGCTCACGGTAGACGACGGATTGCACGTTCTCCCCCGGCACCACCATGTCGATGATGGCGAACCGCGTGTCCGGGTAGTCCGGCGCCACGCGGGCCAGCGCATCGGCATGCATGAAGCCGATCGCGACCACGGGCGAGTAGCCCTTGCGGGCGAAGTTGCGCAGCGCCTGCTCGGATTGCACGGGGCTGTCGATCTCGAATTCGCCGTAGCTGCCGCCGGTCTCGCGCTTCCAGGCCTCGGCGCCGGTGTAGGCCGCCTCGTTGAACGACCGGTCGAACTTGCCGCCCACGGAATAGACCAGCGCCGGGTCGGCGGCGGCGGAGGGGGCGAAGCCCGGCATGGCAAGCGCGAGGCACAGGGCGGCGAGGACGGATCTCATGCAGGCTCCCGGCAGGTCTGGGACAGGATTTGACCAGATGGTGAACGCTGCGCGGCAAAGATCAACGCAAATCCGGCACCACACCGAAAAACGCGGGCCCCGTGAGGGACCCGCGCTGCATTTTCAGGCACTTCTGCCCGCCACCCGTGCAGCCGCCTCCGGCCCCGGCAGGGCCGGAGCCCGGAAGACGTCCGCTCAGTAGGGGCAGGCGCTGTCGGACATGTAGTCGTGCACCTCGACCTCGCCGGAGATGATCTTCTGGGCGGCGGCATCCACCGCGGCCTGCATCTCCGGGGTGACGAGGGAAGCGTTGTTCTCGTCCATCGCGTAGCCCACGCCGCCCTCCTTCAGGCCCAGCACGTCGAAGCCGGTGGTGTAGTTGCCCTCCTGCGCGTCCTTGAACGCGGCATAGACGGCCTGGTCCACCCGCTTGAGCATGGAGGTGAGGATGTGGCCGGGCTGCAGGCCGTTCTGGTTCGAATCCACCCCGATGCCCAGCTTGCCGGCGTCCGCCACCGCGTTCAGCACGCCGATGCCGGTGCCGCCGGCGGCGTGGTAGATCACGTCCGCGCCGCGGTCCATCTGGCTGCGGGCGAGCTCGGCGCCCTTGCCCGGGTCGTTCCAGGCCGCACCCGTGTCACCGGTCATGTTCTCGAACACCTCCGCATCCGGGTTCACCGACTTCACGCCGCCCACGTAGCCGCAGGCGAACTTGCGGATCAGCGGGATGTCCATGCCGCCGACGAAGCCGACCTTGCCGGTCTCGCTCGCCATCGCGGCCATCACGCCCACCAGGTAGGACCCCTCATGCTCCTTGAACAGGATCGAGCGCACGTTGGGCTTTTCCACCACCATGTCGACGATGCCGAACTGGGTGTCGGGAAACTCCTCGGCGATCTTCTCCACCGCGGCGGCCTGCGAGAAGCCGATGGCCAGGATCGGGCTGTAGCCCTGCTGGGCGAAGCGGCGCAGGGCCTGCTCGCGCTGCGCGTCGTTCTGGATCTCGAAATCGCGGTACTCCACCCCGGTGTCCGCCTTGAACTTCTCCGCGCCGGTATATGCGGCCTCGTTGAAACTCTTGTCGAACTTGCCGCCGAGGTCGTAGACGACGGCCGGCTTGAAGTCCGCCGCCTGGGCTGCGACGGCCACAAGGCCCGCCACCGCGGCCAGCATGAGTTTGCGAAGCATGTCTGATCTCTCCTGTCTCGGCGCCCGGGTGCGGGCTGTTCCGCGCTCCCTGTAGCGGGAGTCACCTTGTTACGAAATGGCGCATGAATTCCGACGCCTTGGCAAGCCGTTTTTTGACCGGACGAAAAAGCACGGCGCCGGATCAGGACCCGGACCGCGCCCAGCCTTCGCGCTTGCGGTAGAGCGTGGAGGGCGAGACGTCCAGCATCCGCGCCGCCCGCGGGATCGAGCCCTTGCAGGCCGCGATGGTGGCCTCGATGAACTCGCGCTCCATCTCGGCGAGCGACAGGCCCACGAGGGTGCGGATCGCCTCGTCGGCACGCCCCGGCACGGAGCTGTCGGGCGCGGGCACCTGCGCCACGGCCAGGGCGCCGGAGGTGACCGGCACTGACGGCTGCGGCGCGGGCGGGGCCTCCGCTCCGGCCACACCGGGGGCGCCGCGCGGCAGGCTCTGCAGGCGCAGTTCTGGCGGCAGCATCTCCGGCAGCACCTCGGTGCCGTCATGCAGCACCACGATGTTGCGCATCACGTTGAGCAGCTGGCGCACATTGCCCGGCCAGGGCAGCGCCCGGAAGATGTCGCGCACCGGCTGCGACAGGCTGGTGAAGCGGCGCCCCTCCTCGCGCGCGAAGTCGACGAGGCAGCGCTGCGCGATCTCGTTCACGTCCTCGCCCCGGTCGCGCAGCGGCGGCAGGTGGATGGGCACCACGTGCAGCCGGTAGAAAAGGTCCTCGCGGAAACGGCCGGCGCGCACCTCCGCCGCCGGATCGCGGTTCGTGGCGCAGACGATGCGCACGTCGACCTTGCGCTGGCGCACCGCGCCCACCGGCTGGATCATCGAGGTCTGCAGGAATCGCAGCAGCTTGGTCTGCAGCGCGAGGTCCATCTCGCAGACCTCGTCGAGAAAGAGCGTGCCCCCGTCGGCCACCGCCGCCGCGCCCTGCTTGTCGGCAATCGCCCCGGTGAAGGACCCGCGCAGGTGGCCGAACACCTCCGATTCCAGCAGGTCACGCGGGATGGCCCCGCAGTTGAGCGGCACGAACGGGCCCTTGCGGCGGTTCGAGATGTTGTGGATGGCCTGGGCGCAGACCTCCTTGCCGGTGCCGCTCTCCCCGGTGATGAACACGGTGGCGGTGGAGCGCCCGATATGGCCCACGGTCCGGTAGATCTGGTGCATCAGCGGCGAGGAGCCCACGAACCCCTCGAAGCCGACCGCCCCGGGCTGCGGCCCGTCCTCCGGCGCGCCGGGGCGCGGCGGGGGGCTGAGCGTGGCCTCGCGCGCATTGTGCACCGCCGAAAGCAGGCGCCGGTCGTCGAAGGGTTTCACCAGGAAATCGAACGCGCCCTCGCGCATCGCCTCCACCGCGCGGTTGATCGAGCCGTTCGCGGTGATCACGATCACCTTGCTGTCCGGCCCGCAGGCGGAGATGTGGCGCAGCACGTCCAGCCCGTCCGCGTCCGGCAGCATGAGGTCCAGCAGCACCACGCGGTTGCGGTCCGCATCGAAGGCGCTCACGCCCTCCGCGGCGGTGAAGGCCGTGGTCACCCGGAACCCCGCATTGCTCAGGATGGTGCGATAGACCATCGACAACGACGGCGTGTCCTCGATCAGGAGCAGGGGCCCGGCCTCGGTCATCCTCTCGTCACCCGGGCGCGCGCTGGCCCGCGACAAACCCGATCAGATCGGAAATGCCACCCACGGCGCGCGTACCGAGGTCCGAAATCGTGTCCCAGTCGTCGCGGTGCGCGGCGGCGTTGAGTTCCTCGGCGAGGCTCTGCACCCCGCTTGCCCCCACCGCGCCGGCGACGCTGATGAGGATGTGGGTGCGGGCGCGCACCGTGCCGGAATCCCGGCGGGCGATGCCGTCGGTGATGCCCGCGGACACGCGTTCCAGGTCCTCCTGCACCTTGGTGAGCAGCTCGTGCATGCCCTCGAGGCCGATGGTCTCGGCCAGCGCGTCGAAAACGGCGCGGTCGACAACGCTCTCCTCGACCACCGGGGCCGGGCCCGCGCGCTCCTGCCGCCGCGGCCTGGGTTCCGCGGGCACCGGACGGCCCAGCAGGCGCAGGATCTCGAGGCCGAATTCGCGGATGCCCATGATCGGCTTGGCGATCAGCCCGTCCGCCCCGGCGGCGGCGATCTTCTCGCGGTGCTCGCGCATGGCATAGGCGGTGAGCGCGATGAGCGGCAGGCGGGCGCGCGAATCCTCGAACGCCCGCACCCTGCGGATCACGTCCAGGCCGGAGACGCGCGGCATCTCGATGTCGATCAGCAACAGGTCGAAGCTCTGCACGTCCAGCAGTTCCAGCGCCTCCGCCCCGTCCGAGGCCACGGTGACCTGCGCGTTCATCGACTGCAGCATCTGCCCGGCGACGAGCTGGTTGGTGAGGTTGTCCTCCGCCATGAGGATGCGCAACCCGCCCAGATCGGGCAGTTTGGGGCCGGACAACCGCTCCTCCCCCTCCCCCGGAAGCCGGGTGACGGAGGACACGGAGCGCAGCGCGGCCGCGCCCCGCTCGGCACGCGGAGCGGGCTCCTCCGGCAGGTCCTGCGGCACGTCGGCCGCCTCGCGCGGCAGCACCACCCGGGCCACGCAGCCGCGTGCGTCCGGCCGGTTCTCCAGCGAAATGGTGCCGCCCATCTGCACGACGAGGCTGCTGGCGATGTGCAGGCCCAGCCCGGTGCCGGGCTTGGTGGCGCCCTCCGGGCGGCCGTAGGCCTGGAACAGCCGGGTGCCGATCTCCTCGGGCAGGCCGGGGCCGGCGTCGGTGATCTCGAAAATCGGCGCGCCGGAGGCATCGGCGCTGGCGCGCAGGCTCACGAAACCCTCGTCGGTGAATTTCACCGCGTTGCCGACCAGGTTCGACAGAACCCGGCCGAGGCGCGTGGCATCGACCATCAGCATGTCCGGGGCCGACATGTCGAAGGTCACGTCCAGCCGCAGGCCCTTGCGCTCGGCCTCGGCCATCCACATGCGGCTCTGGCTGCGCAGGATATGCGCGAGGTCGATCGGGGCGATGACGGGCGGGGCATCCATCTCGGCCACGTCCAGCGCGCCTTCGAGCAGGCGCACCAGCAGGTCGGCGGATTCGGTGGCCCGGTCGATGCGCGCGCGGGTGTCCGGGTCCAGGTTCCGGCTGTCGATGAGCGCGAGCGAGCCGGTGATGCCGCCGATCGCCGTGCGCATGTCATGGGCGAGCATCGCGAAGTAGCGCGCGGCGCCGGTGCCGGTGAGCTGTTCCGGGGTAAGTGCCGAGGGTATCGTCGTATCGGCCAAGAACCGGACTCCGTTGACGTGCGAAGGACGTGTCCGAACGCATTGGGAACTGTAACTACCTACCAGAACGGCCGTTCCCTTTCCAAGGTTTTCGGAACGCCGGCGCCGGGGCGGGCTGCCGCCCCCGGTCGGGCAGGCTTCAGGACGCGATGCGCGTGCTCACCCAGTACTGCAGCGCGCCGGGCTTGAGCGGCAGCTCCACGTAATCGTCGAACCCCTCGAAGCTGCCCGGCCGTCCGAGGCCGATGATCCGGGCCGCCGGGTAGGCCCGGCGGGCGAGCGCGAGCTGGATCTGCTCCTCCTCGCCGCCCGCCTCGATGAACACCACATCGGCGGGGCGCGACATGCCGTCCTCGTGAAACAGGATGTCCGGCCCCTTCAGGAAGGACCGCGCGATCATCCCGAGCGCGGCGGAGCGGGTTTCCAGCCGCACGCAGGTCTCGTCGCGCGCGACGGCCTCGGCGGGGATGCGCACCACCACGGCGATGCGCTCGTTGCCCATGCTTTCCAGCGAGATCTCCCCGCCCATGCGCTCCACCAGCATCCGCGCCACCGCGGGGCCGAGCGCGTCGGAGGCGAACTGGTCGGCGCCGCGCTCCGGCGCGCCGAGGATCAGCTCCGGCCGCCAGGTGGCGCCGCCGGCCCCGTAGCTGAAGGAGAGCACCGACATGAGGTTGCCGCCGGAATAGGACAGGTCGAGCCGCAGGTCATGCGCGCCGGCATTGCTCAGCACATAGGCCACCAGGTGCGAGAGGGCCTGGCGCATGCGCGGCAGGTCTCCGACCACCTCGCGCGGGCAATCACTGTCCGTGGCGACGGCGAGCGGCGTTCCCTCGCGCCGGGCGACGGGGTCCGACATGCCCTGCACTTCGCGCGCGAGGTCGGTCGGGGAGAAGGGCTCGGGCTGCAGCTCCAGCCGGTCATCCTGGATGGCGGAGAAATCGAGGATGTCGGCGAGCATGCCGATCATCTGGCGGCCCGAATGCTCCGCCTGCTCGATCAGGCGCAGTTGCGAGCGCGGCAGGCCCGGCTGCTTGGCGAGGGCGAGCAGCCCCAGAACGCCGTTCATCGGGGTGCGCAGCTCATGGCTCATCATGGAGAGGAAGCGGGATTTCGCGAGATTCGCGGCCTCGGCATCCTCGGCCAGTGCCAGGTTCGCGGCGGCCAGCCTGCGGAAGCGGCGCACCTCGATCGCGAGCACGATCATCCCCAGGATGCTCAGCACCACGGCGGCGAAACTCAGCAGCGCGGTCATCTGCGCGCTGGCGCGGACGTTCTCGCGCATCTCCGCGGCCTTGCTCTCCTCTCCGTGCAGCACGGACAGGGTGAGCTGGCGCAGCGGCTCGGTATGGGCCTGGAAGATCGGGATCATCGCCAGCGCGGCGGGGGCGCCGCCGTCACGCAGGCTCACCACGCGCCCCTCCACCGCCTTCATGTCCGCGAACAGCGATTCGACGGCCTGGCCCTGCTCATCATACTCCGACAGGCGGCGGCCGACATCGCCGGTCTTGAAGGTGGCCACCCGGCTCCAGAGCACGTCGAAGCGGTTGTTCACGGTCTGCGCATTCATCTGCGGCTCGTGGGCGGCATATTCCGCGAGCGCCTGGGTGAAGCGCGCCATCTCGAATTCCAGCTGGGCGGCGGACCACAGGATCGTCTCCTTCGTCGCGCGCTGCAGCGCGGTCAGGTCCTTGCGGAAGGCGTGCAGGCCCATTCCGGCCAGCCCGGCGATGCTGAGGATGACGACCAGCGCCAACGCTCTCGTGATCCAACCATGCGATTTCACTTCAGTTCAACTTTCACCAGCTGCCAGATCAGGCGGTTGTTGTACGAAGGATCCTGCAATTCGGCGTAGTCATCCATCGGGTAGATCACCCAGATCGGCCCCTTGTCCCGCAGGGAGAGGCGCTCGCCGTTCATCGCAAGGGCGAATATGACATCGTATTTCTCGAACTCGGCAAGGTCGAGCTCCACCGTGTAATCGTTCACCGCCGTGAGGCGGGCCTTGGTTGCGGTGCCGCGGCCGATCAGCCCGATCACGTCCCGCGCGAGGGGGCCGGTGAATTCCGTGACCCCGTCGACGAATTCATTGCTCGTGTTCACGGACACCTGGGGCATGTCGAGCAGCGCCTGTTCGTCCAGCGCCACGGTGTTCGGCCCCGCCGGCAGGCTGGCATTGGACAAGGTGAGCATCGGCGTCCCGGCCGAAGCGGTTCCCCCCGCGGCACCGGCCAGGACGGCGGCAAGCACAGCAACCCGGAGGACGATGCGCAGAGCGGGAAGGAATCCGTTTTTCATTGAGTGTCTCCTGTGCCTCGCTTCGTCCAAGCAAGAACCGCGCCTGCCCTCTCCCTGCAAATGGAGGATGGAACATTGCAAAATGCAACATTTGACTTCCCGCCTTCGCAGAATGCAATGCAATCTGGCGGTTGCGCGACAGGTCCTTCCGAGCGCGCCCCATACGACGGACCCGCCACGCATCGGCAGTGGCGGGTCCGGGTAAATATCGGGTAAGCGGCGGCGGCCTGCTGGTCAGCGTGCCGGGTAGCCGATCTCCGAGAGGTTGGAGCGGATCTCGTCCAGCACGGCCGGGTCGTCGATGGTCGCGGGCGTGCGGAACGCCTCGCCGTTCGCGATGCGCACCATGGTGGCGCGCAGGATCTTGCCCGAGCGCGTCTTGGGCAGGCGTTCGACCACCACGGTGAGCTTGAAGGCCGCCACCGGGCCGATCTGGTCGCGCACCATGGCAATGCACTCGCGGATGACCTCGGAATGCTCGCGGTTGCAGCCGCGGTTGAGGCAGACGAAGCCCATGGGAAGCTGGCCCTTCAGCGCATCGGCGATGCCGATCACCGCGCATTCCGCCACGTCGGGATGCGCGGCCAGCACCTCCTCCATCGCGCCGGTGGACAGCCGGTGCCCGGCCACGTTGATCACGTCATCGGTGCGGGCCATGATGTAGATGTAGCCCTCCTCGTCGACATAGCCCGCATCACCGGTCTCGTAGTACCCGGGGAAATGGCTGAGGTAGGATTTCACGAAACGCTCCTCGGCGTTCCACAGGGTGGAGAGCGTGCCCGGCGGCAGCGGCAGCTTCACCGCCACGGCGCCCAGCGTGCCGCGGGGCACCTCGTGGCCGCCCTCGTCGAGAATGCGGATGTCGTAGCCCGGCATGGCCACGGTGGGCGAGCCGAGCTTCACCGGCAGCGCCTCGATGCCCATCGGGTTCGCGGCGATGGCCCAGCCGGTCTCGGTCTGCCACCAGTGGTCGATCACCGGCACGCCGAGCACCTTCGCCGCCCATTCAATGGTGTCCGGGTCGGCGCGCTCGCCGGCGAGGAACAGCGCCTGCAGGCAGGAGGTGTCGTAGCCCGCGATCATCTCGCCCTTCGGGTCCTCGCGCTTGATGGCGCGGAAGGCGGTGGGGGCGGTGAAGAAGGCCCGCACGCCGTGATCGCGGATCACCCGCCAGAAGGTGGCGGCATCGGGCGTGCCCACGGGCTTGCCCTCGAAGACCACCGTGGTGCAGCCCATCAGCAGCGGCCCGTAGCAGATGTAGCTGTGCCCCACCACCCAGCCCACGTCGGACGCGGCCCAGAACACGTCGCCCGGCCGCATTCCGTAGATGTTCTCCATGCTCCAGTGCAGGGCCACCATGTGGCCGCCGGAGGGGCGCACCACGCCCTTGGGCTGGCCGGTGGTGCCGGAGGTGTAGAGCACGTAGAGCGGGTCGGTCGCGGCCACGGGCACGCAAGGCGCGGGTGCTGCACCGGCCACGAAATCGGCCCAGGCGATGTCGCGGCCGGGGGTGAGCGCCACCTGCGCCTGCGGCCGCTCCAGGATCACGCAAAACTCCGGGGCGTGGCGCGCCTGGGAGATGGCGTCCTCGAGCAGCGGGCCGTAGGGCACCACGCGGCCCGGCTCGATGCCGCAGGAGGCGGAGAGGATGGCCTTCGGGGTGAAATCGTCGATCCGCACCGCCAGCTCATGCGCCGCGAACCCGCCGAACACCACCGAATGCACCGCGCCGAGGCGCGCGCAGGCCAGCATCGCCTCCAGCGCCTCGGGCACCATGGGCATGTAGATGATCACCCGGTCGCCCCGGCCGATGCCGCGCGCGGCGAGCGCGCCGGCGAGGCGGGCCACGCGGTCGCGCAGCTCGGCATAGGTGATGCGGCTCACGCTGTCGGTGACCGGGCTGTCATGGATGATGGCGATGCGTTCGCCGTGCCCCGCCTCCACATGCCGGTCCACCGCGTTCCAGCAGGTGTTGGCCTCGGCGCCCGGGTACCAGGCGTAGAGGGGCGCGCGGCTGTCGTCGAGCGCGCGCGTCGGCGGCACGCTCCAGTCGATCCGCGCGGCCTCGCGCAGCCAGAATCCTTCCGGGTCCGCCTTCCAGGCGTCATGGACGGCCTTGTAGCTCATCGTCTGTCTTCCTCCCTGTCTCCGCGGACCGGACGGGACCGGTCCGCGACATCGATGCAGGTTTCGGCCGCGCCCTCTCTTTCCGGGGCGTCGGCCAGTGCTTGTCGGCCAGTGTCCGCCGACCCGTATCAGCCGGCCCGTCGCATCGGGCCGGTATCCTCCGGCCCGATGCGGACCGGCAGCGCCCGGCGCTCAGCCGTAGTGCTGCACCGGGGTTCCGGCCAGCGCGGCGATGTTGATGAGCCCGCGCGTGGTGATCGAGGAGGTCACGATATGCGCCTTGTTGCCCATGCCCATCAGGATCGGGCCCACTTCCAGCCCGCCGGCCAGCATCTTGAGCACGTTGCGTGAGGCGCTGGCGGCATCGGCATTGGCGAAGACCAGCACGTTCGCCGCCCCCTCCAGCCGGGAGTTCGGGAAGATCCGCTCCCGCAGGGTGGGGTCGAGCGCGGTGTCGGAATGCATCTCGCCCTCGTACATGAAGTTGCGCGGCTCGGCGTCCAGGATGGCGAGCGCCTCGCGCATGCGCGGGCCGGTGCCGGTGTCGAGGTTGCCGAACTGGGAGTGCGAGCACAGCGCGATCTTCGGTTCCAGCCCGAAGCGGCGCACGTGGCGCGCCGCGGCGATGGTGATCTCGGCGATCTGCGCTGCCGTGGGCTCCGGGTTCACGTGCGTGTCGGCGATGAAATAGGCCCCGCTCTCCAGCAGCACCAGCGAGAGCGCACCGATCTGGGTGAGCCCGTCGCGGCCCAGCACGTCGTCGATGTAGCGCAGGTGCCACAGGTACTGGCCGAAGGTGCCGCAGATCATGCTGTCCGCGTCGCCGCGGTGCACGGCCACCGCGGCGATGGCGGTGGTGTTGGTGCGCATGATCGCCTGGGCCAGCGCCGGCGTCACGCCGCGGCGCTGCATCAGGTTGAAGTAGGTCTCCCAGTAGGTGCGGTAGCGCGGGTCGTCCTGGGGGTTCATGATCTCGAAGTCGCGGCCCGGGCGCACGGTGAGGCCAAAGCGCTCGCAGCGGCTTTCCATCACGTCCGGCCGGCCGACGAGAATCGGCGTGTCCACGCCCTCCTCCAGCAGCGCCTGGGTGGCGCGCAGGATGCGCTCGTCCTCGCCCTCGGCGAAGATGATCCGGCGCGTGGCGGTGCGCGCCGCCTCCATCACCGATTTCATGATCAGCGAGGAGCGGTAGACCGAGCCCTCCAGCCGGCCGCGATACTCCTCGATGTCGAGCGGACGGGTGGCGACACCGGTGGCCATCGCGGCCTCGGCCACCGCGCAGGCGACGATGGAGAGCAGGCGCCGGTCGAAGGGCTTCGGGATCAGGTAGTCCGGCCCGAAGATCATCCGCTCGCCCTCGTAGACCGCCGCCGTCTCCGCGGAGGTGGTGGAGCGGGCCAGCTTGGCGATGGCGCGCACGCCGGCGATCTTCATCTCCTCGTTGATCTCGGTGGCGCCCACGTCCAGCGCCCCGCGGAAGATGAAGGGGAAGCACAGCACGTTGTTGACCTGGTTGGGATAATCCGAACGCCCGGTGGCGATCAGCGCATCCGGCGCCACTGCGCGGGCCAGCTCGGGGGTAATCTCCGGGCTGGGGTTCGCGAGCGCGAAGATGATCGGGCGCGGCGCCATGCGCGCCACCATCTCCTGCTTCAGCACGTTGGGGCCGGAGAGGCCGAGGAACAGGTCCGCGCCGTCGATCACCTCGCCCAGCGTCTTCGCGCCGCCGGGCTGGGCGAAGGCGGCCTTCTGGGGGGTCATGTCCTCCTCGCGGCCCTCGTGCACCAGGCCGTGCAGGTCGCACAGGAACACGTTCTCGCGCTTCACGCCGAGCGAGACGAGCATGTTCAGGCAGGCGATGCCCGCCGCGCCGCCGCCGGTGGAGACGACCTTGATCTCGCCGAAGGCCTTGCCGGCGACTTCCAGCGCATTGGTGGCCGCGGCGCCCACCACGATGGCGGTGCCGTGCTGGTCATCGTGGAACACGGGGATGTTCATGCGCTCGCGGCAGAGCTTCTCGACGATGAAGCAGTCCGGGGCCTTGATGTCCTCGAGGTTGATGGCGCCGAAGGTCGGCTCCAGCGCGGTGACGATCTCGGCGAGCTTCACCGGGTCGGTCTCGTTCACCTCGATGTCGAAACAGTCGATGTTGGCGAATTTTTTGAACAGGACGGCCTTGCCCTCCATCACCGGCTTGGAGGCAGCCGCGCCGATGTTGCCCAGACCGAGCACGGCGGAGCCGTTGGAGACCACGGCGACGAGATTGGCCCGCGAGGTGAAGCGCGCCGAATTGGCCACGTCGTCGCGGATGGCGAGGCAGGCCTCGGCCACGCCGGGGCTGTAGGCGCGCGAGAGATCGCGCTGGGTTGCCAGCGGCTTCGTGGCCCTGATCTCGAGTTTCCCCGGGCGCGGGAACTCGTGATAGTCCAGCGCCGCCTTGCGAGTGGCCTCGATCTTGTCGTCCGTCATACGCTCTGCCCCGTCATCCATGACTTGCCCCGGTCCTGTCGCCGGGCAGTCTGCCTCATACACCCCATGCCACCGACTCGCCAGCACGGCAACGCCGGGACCGGCCGCCCGCGCGCGGGGCCCGCCTGTCCGGCCCCCCGGAGCCCCCTGCCGCCCCCGGGCCACAGGTCCTCCGGGGCGCCCGCACGGTCATCCACAGCACCGCCCGCCGGGCCCATGCCCGCCGTGCCGTCGAGGCAAGGGCACCCGCGCCGCCCGTCCGTGCATCGCGCCTTCATCCCCCCGCGCCGCGCTCCGGAGTGCAGGCTCATACATCCGCATCGCCGGCCTGGGGCCCACGCGCCGCCCTTCCCCCGGGGCAAGGGCGCCCGCGCCGCCCGCCCCGCGCCTCGGAGTTCGGGCTCACACGTCCGCATCGCCGGCCTGCGGCCGGCGCGCCATCATTCCGCCGCCGCGCGGCTGTGCGCCGCGCGGATCAGCGCGAGGATATCGCGCGCGGCCTGGGGAATGTTGGTGCCCGGCCCGAAGATCGCCTTCACGCCCGCCTTGCGCAGGTAGTCATAGTCCTGCGTCGGGATCACGCCGCCGCAGATCACCAGGATGTCGCCGGCGCCCGCGGCGCGCAGCGCCTCGATCATCTTCGGCGCCAGCGTCTTGTGCCCGGCGGCGAGCGAGGAGATGCCGACCACGTGCACATCATTGTCGATCGCGTCCTGCGCGGCTTCCTCCGGGGTCTGGAACAGCGGGCCCATGTCCACGTCGAAGCCGATGTCGGCGAAGGCGGTGGCGATCACCTTGGCGCCGCGGTCATGCCCGTCCTGGCCCATCTTGACCACCAGCATGCGCGGGCGGCGGCCCTCCTCCTCCGCGAAGGCCTCGATGTCCTTCTGGATCGCCTCGAAATCGGCGTCGCCCTCATAGGCGGCACCGTAGACACCGGCGAGCGTCTTCACCTCCGCGCGGTGGCGGCCGAACACCCGCTCCATCGCGTCCGAGATCTCGCCCACGGTGGCGCGGGCCCGCGCGGCTTCCACCGCCGCCTCCAGCAGGTTGCCCTGCCCGGAGCGCGCCACCTCCTCCAGCGCCGCGAGGGCAGCATCGCAGGCCGGTTGGTCCCGGGTGTCGCGGATGGTCTTCAGCCGCGCCACCTGGGCGTCGCGCACCGCGACATTGTCCACGTCGAGGATCTCGATATGATCCGGAGACGTCGGCCGGTAGCGGTTCACGCCGACGATCACCTCCGCACCCCGGTCCACCGCGGCCTGCCGGCGCGCGGCACTCTCCTCGATCCTGAGCTTGGGCATGCCGGAGGCGACGGCCTTGGTCATCCCCCCCATGGCCTCCACCTCCTCCATCAGCGCCCAGGCGGCGTCGGCGAGATCGGCGGTGAGCTTCTCCACGTAGTAGGAGCCGGCCAGCGGGTCGATCACGTTGCACACCCCGGTCTCCTCCTGGAGGATGAGCTGGGTGTTGCGCGCGATGCGGGCGGAAAACTCCGTGGGCAGCGCGATGGCCTCGTCCAGCGCATTGGTGTGCAGGCTCTGCGTGCCGCCCAATGCCGCCGACATCGCCTCGTAGGCGGTGCGGATCACGTTGTTGTAGGGGTCCTGCTCCTGCAGGCTCACGCCGGAGGTCTGGCAATGGGTGCGCAGCATCTTCGAGCCGGGCTTCCGCGCGCCGAACCCGTCCATGATCCGCGACCAGAGCAGGCGGGCGGCGCGCAGCTTCGCGGCCTCCATGAAGAAGTTCATGCCGATGGCGAAGAAGAAGGAGAGCCGCCCGGCGAAGGCGTCCACGTCCATGCCGCTGGCAATCGCCGCCTTCACGTATTCGCGCCCGTCCGCCAGGGTGAAGGCCAGCTCCTGCACCAGCGTCGCGCCGGCCTCCTGCATATGGTAGCCGGAAATGGAGATGGAGTTGAACCGCGGCATCTCCCGCGCCGTGTAGCCGATGATGTCGGAGACGATCCGCATCGAGGGCTCGGGCGGGTAGATATAGGTGTTGCGGACCATGAACTCCTTGAGGATGTCGTTCTGGATGGTGCCCGACAGCTGCGCCCGGCTCACCCCCTGCTCCTCCCCCGCCACGATGAAACTGGCGAGGATGGGAATGACCGCGCCGTTCATGGTCATGGAGACCGACATCTCGCCCAGCGGAATGCCGTCGAAGAGGATCTTCATGTCCTCCACGCTGTCGATGGCCACGCCGGCCTTGCCCACGTCACCGACCACTCGGGGATGGTCGCTGTCATAGCCGCGATGGGTGGCGAGGTCGAAGGCGACCGAGAGACCCTTCTGCCCGGCGGCAAGGTTGCGCCGGTAGAAGGCGTTGCTCTCCTCCGCGGTGGAAAACCCGGCGTATTGCCGGATGGTCCAGGGCCGGCCGGCATACATGGTCGCGCGCGGCCCGCGGGTGAAGGGCTCCATCCCGGGCAGGCTGTCGAGATGGCTGAGCCCCTCCAGGTCGGCGGCGGTGTAGAGCGGCTTCACCGCGATCCCCTCGGCGGTGTTCCAGGTGAGATCGTCGGGCGAGCGGCCCCGGAGTTCCTTCTCCGCCAGCGCACGCCATGTGTCGAGCTTGTCGGTCATCGTGTCGTCTCCCTCTGGCTGTCCGGCCCCGCGCAGGGCGCGCGGCTTCCGGGGGCTGCCTGTGCTCCGGCCCCGGACGGGGCGGCGGATCCGCGCCGGGGCGCGCGGGCCCCGGAGCGGCGTGTGTCATGGCCCGGAGCCGCGCGCGTCCTCACGCGCGGCGCCGGGCGAGAAGCGTGTCGAGCCGGTCGCGCAGCGCATGGTCCGGCGCCGCGCCCTCGCCCGTGGCGAGGAAGGCGTCGAGCCGTGCCGCGGCCTCCTCCAGCGCGCCGGCCTGCATCATCAGCCGCACCGCGAGGCGCAGTTCAGCGGGGCCTGCATCCGGGGCCTGCGCGGCGGCGCGGGCCTGCTCCAGCGCCTCCGCCGCGCGCCCCGCCTCCGCCAGCGCCACGGCAAGCTGCCGGCGCGGCTCCGCCTCCTGCGGCCAGAGGGCCACGCAGCCCTCCAGCAGGGCGATGGCCCGGTCCGCGGCGCCGCACTCCGCCAGCAGGTTCAGCGCCCGGGCGCGCAGGCTGGGGTGGGAGACATCCGCGGGCGTGAGCCCGTCCAGCGCCGCACGCACCGCCTCCGGCCGCCCCAGCGCCTGGTAATGCCGGGCAAGCTGCAGCGCGCCGCCGGCGGAGAGCGGCGCCTCCGCCAGGCCCGGGGGCACCAGGTCGGCCCGCCCGGCACCCTCCAGCGCCCGGCGGCACAGGAGCTGCAGCCAGTCGGTGGTGCGCGCGCTTTCCATGCGGTCGGGCTGAAGATGGGCGACGGCGCGCTCCGGCTGCCCGGCTTCGGCCAGCAGCAGCGCCGCGTGCAGGTGGAACAGCGGGTCGTGCATCTCCAGCGGGGCGCTGATGCGCTCCAGCAGCGCCAGCGCCTCCGCCGGGGCGCCGCGCGCGCAGGCCGCGGTGACCTGCCTCGCGAGATCGGCCTCCGCCGCCTCGGCCTGCGCCGCCTCCGACACGTAGGCCTCGCGCACCCGCGCCATGATGCGCTGCACGAAGGCGGCGCGCACATGGCACAGGTCATCCTCCCACACCGTCTCGCGCGGTGAGAGGGTCACGCTCTCGAAACTGGGGAAGTAATCCGCTCCGGGGGTTTCCTCGGCCAGCTTCCCGCAGACGGCGCGCAGCACGCTCTTGGAATAGCAATTGGCCTGCTCGGCGTCCTCCTCGGTGAAGGTGCGCTGCAGCACCACCGGCGAGGTGGTGAGCAGGATGTGCGGCAGGCTGCCATCGGCCCGGCAGAGCAGCGCGAGGGCGGCGCGCATCCGGGCGAGGCACTGCTCGTAATCATGGCGCTCGAACACGTAGCGCCCCCGGAAGCGGGCCAGCGCCCGGCCGGGCATGTTCTGCAGGCACAGGCCGGTTTCCAGGTCGCGCCAGACCTCGACCAGGCCGAGGGTAAGGATCACCACCTCCGCCGAGAAGAGCTCGCGCCAGATGTGGAACACCTCCGCCCGCTGCGCCAGCAGCGCGCCGAAGGAGAGCGGCTCCTGCGCGTGGAGCTGGGTGTCGATCCAGCGGCCGTCCGGCAGCTCCGTGGCCACGGCGCGCGCGTCATCTGGAGACACGATGCCGTCCCGCGCGCGGATGCGGGCGGTCCACTCCATCTCCTGCAGGATGGTGGCGGGGGAGTATTTGTTGAACACGCCGCGGTGGAGGCCGATGCCATGCGCGGCCGGGGCGCTGCGCACCGCGAAGCCGAGGTCCAGCAGCTCCGCCTCGATGTTGCGCGCGAAGCACGAGCCGACGGCAAACAGCCGGCTGGACCGGTCGAAGCGGAAGGACGGGCGCAGCCGCGGCCAGACCTCCGGCTCGCGCCGCACGCCCTCGCGGCGCATCGGGCGCGCGCCCGGGTTGGCCCGGCTGCGGGCCAGGGCCTCCTCCAGGCTGATGCCACCGGCAGCGGTCATCGACGATCCTCCCCCGGGTCTGCGCCCGTTGCGGTGCCGGGGCAGCCCCCGGCGGCGGGCGGGGCCCGGCGGGGCCCCGCGCTCCTGCGGCTCCGCCCTCAGGCGAATTCCATGATCACGTCGTCCACCGCGAGGCTCGCCCCCGGCGCGGCGTTGATCTTCGCGACCACGCCGCTGCGCTCCGCGCGCAGCACGTTCTCCATCTTCATCGCCTCCACGGTGCAGAGCGCCTGGCCCTGCTGGACCTCCTCGCCCTCGGCCACCGCGATGGAGACCACGAGGCCCGGCATCGGGCAGAGCAGCAGCTTCGAGGTGTCCGGCGGCAGCTTGTCGGGCATCAGCGCGGCCAGTTCCGCGGCGCGCGGGGTCATCACCCGGACCATCAGCTCCGCTCCCCGGAAGCGCATGCGCCCGCCGCCGGTGACCGCGTCGAACTTCGCGATCAGCGGCGTGCCGTTCACCTCGGCCTTCACCAGGGTCATCCCCGGCTCCCACCCGGTCCTGATGGCGAGCACGGCGCCGTTCACCGTCACGTCGCTCACGCCATCGGTCTGGACGACCGAGACATCGAAGCGCCGCTTGCCCATCAGCACGACGGCGTCCGGGCGCACCGTGCGGCGGTGATTGCGCATCGCGCCGGAGATCTGCGCCGCGCGCGCCTCCGTGCGCCGGTGCATCACGGCGGCCAGCGCCGCGAGCCGGACCAGCTCGGCCTCCGGCAGGTCCGCGCCCTCGAACCCCTCCGGGTATTCCTCGGCGATGAAGGCGGTGGTGATCTCGCCGGAGACGAAGCGCGGGTGGTCCATCACCGCGGCGAGGAACGGCAGGTTGTGCCCGATCCCCTCCACCTCGAACCCGTCGAGCGCGTTGCGCATGCCCTCGATGGCCGCGGCGCGGTCCGGCCCCCAGGTGCAGAGCTTGGCGATCATCGGGTCGTAGTACATCGAGATCTCGCCGCCCTCGAACACGCCGGTGTCGTTGCGCACGGCATGGGTGGCGGTGGCCACCTCCACCGGCGGG
Organism: Paroceanicella profunda; assembly: GCF_005887635.2. Taxonomy (GTDB): domain Bacteria; phylum Pseudomonadota; class Alphaproteobacteria; order Rhodobacterales; family Rhodobacteraceae; genus Paroceanicella; species Paroceanicella profunda. Next base: position 463,218 of record NZ_CP040819.1, read on the forward strand.
CGGTAGCGGGTGAGCCGGCCGATGGAGGGCAGGAAGCCGCGATACGGGTCCTCCGCGTAGAGACGGCTCTCCATCGCCCAGCCGGTCAGCGTCACGTCCTCCTGCCCGAAGGAGAGCTTCTCGCCCGCGGCGACGCGGATCATCTGCTCCACGAGATCGATGCCGGTGATCAGCTCCGTCACCGGATGCTCCACCTGCAGGCGGGTGTTCATCTCCAGGAAGTAGAAGTTGCGGTTGCCGTCGACGATGAACTCCACCGTGCCGGCGGAGCAGTAGTTCACCGCCTTGGAGAGCGCCACGGCCTGCTCGCCCATCGCCTTGCGGGTGGCGGCATCGAGGAAGGGCGAGGGCGCCTCCTCGATGACCTTCTGGTTGCGCCGCTGGATGGAGCATTCCCGCTCGCCGAGGTAGAGGCAGGTGCCGTGCTGGTCTCCCAGCACCTGGATCTCGATGTGCCGGGGCTGGGTGACGAATTTCTCGATGAAGATCCGGTCATCCCCGAAGGAGGACTTCGCCTCCGAGCGCGAGAGCTGGAAGCCCTCCCGGGCCTCCGCGTCAGTCCAGGCGATGCGCATGCCCTTGCCGCCACCGCCGGCGGAGGCCTTGATCATCACCGGGTAGCCGATCTCGCCGGAGATCTTCACCGCCTCCTCCGCATCCGCGATCAGGCCCATGTAGCCCGGAACGGTGGAGACACCGGCCTCCGCGGCGAGCTTCTTGGAAGTGATCTTGTCGCCCATCGCCTCGATGGCGCCCACCGGGGGGCCGATGAAGGCCACGCCGGCCTTCGCCAGCGCCTCGGCGAACTCGGCCCGCTCGGAGAGGAAGCCATAGCCCGGATGCACCGCCTCCGCGCCCGTGGCCTTCACCGCCTCGAGGATCTTCTCGATGACGATGTAGGACTGGTTCGCCGGCGCCGGGCCGATGTGCACGGCCTCGTCGGCCATCGCGACATGCAGCGCGTTGCGGTCCGCGTCGGAATAGACCGCCACGGTGGCGATGCCCATCCGCCGCGCGGTCTTGATCACCCGGCACGCGATTTCGCCCCGATTGGCGATCAGGATCTTCTTGAACATGGCTCCCTTTCCAGTCTCTCAAGAGGCATCGGGCCGCACAGCCGGGAGCCGGGCATGCAAAAGCCTCCGCGCGGCGCGCGGAGGCTCAGGATGCCAGATCGGCCCGAAATCAGGCGCTCAGCGCCAGATCGGCTTGCCCAGATTGACGTCGTCTTCATCGGTGACCGCACCGGCGACGGCACCCGCGCCGGCACCCACGGCCGCGCCCGTGGCGACGGAACCGCCCGCGATCGCGGAGCCTGCGCCCCCGACCAGCGCACCGATGCCGGCGCCGGACACGGCCCGGTCACCCGAGCCCGAACCGCAGGCCGCGAGCCCGAAAGCGGACGCTGCCAGCAGGGCAATGACGGAAGTACGCATGGAACCTCTCCTTTGTCGTTATGGCGAACAGACCGGCGACCGGCCCTTTCGACACCACAACGAACGAGCGGGGGCGTTGGTTCCGTCGCGTGACGCGGCGTCACATGCCCCGCAGTGCCCGGGAGAGGGTCCGCGGTCATCAGGCCTCCTCCACCAGATGCGGGAAGGTCCGGGCCACCACGGCGAGATCCACCCTGAGCAGGGCCTCGTAGGATGCGGGGTCGAAGGGCTCCACCGGCACCACCTCACGGCCGAGCAGCCAGCTCAGCCGGCCGGCGTCCAGGTTGCCGCGCTCGAAGGGCTCCTCCCCGAAATGCTCGATGAGGGCGGCGAGGAAGAACTCGTCCGCCTCCCGGTCCGGCTTGCGCCGGTCCTGGAAACGCTCGCGCAGCTTCAGCGGCGTGGGCTTCATGGAGGCACGCCGGATGACGAACTGCATGTCCGTGCCGGGCTGCCGGCCGGGAAATCCGCGATGTTTCAGCATGACGCCGTCTCCTTCTGGCTGATCGTCGCGGCGCTCTTCGCAGGACCGCGCGCCCGGCGCAACGCGTGGCGCACCCAGCGGGCCCGGCGGGCCTCGTCCCCGATCAGCCCGGACACCCGGCCCGCGAGCCCGTCCGTCACCCGGCCTCCGGCCCGCAGGGCCCCGCCGGCCGTCACCTCCAGAAGCGCGGCACCTCCCTCCGGCGCCGAGGTGGAGACCTCGACCACCGGGGAAAACCCGCGCACCCGGGCCAGAGCGCGCCACAGGTCCTGGCGCACCTGCCGGGCGAGAGAGGCGCGGAACCGGCCCGCGTCCACTCCGTCCAGTCGCACCGACCACTCGGCGACGACACCGAAATCGGCGTCCGCCGCGCCCCGGGCCGCGTGGCGCACCCGTGCGCCGTCATGCGCCATCAGCCAGTCGGTCATTCCGGCCTCCGGGCGAGGCAGTCGATCTCCACCAGCGCCCCCACGGCCAGCCCGCTCACGCCGACGGTGGTGCGCGCCGGCAGGCGACCCTTCTCGAAGAACGTCTCGTAAACCGAATTGAATTCCGCATAATCCCGGTCGAACCGCGCGAGGTAGCAGCGGCACTGCACCACGTCCTCCAGCCCCAGCCCGACGCCCTTCAGCACGATCTCGAGATTGCGCATCACCCGCCCGGTCTGCGCCGCGATGCCCTCCGGCAGGGGGGCGTCCGGCGCATCCGGATGGGTGGGCATCTGCCCGGTCAGCACCACCCAGCCCGCGGCCTCCACCGCGTGGCTGAACGGGGCAACGGGCCGCGGTGCCTGCGGCAGGAGATGGAAGATGGTCGCTCCGGTCACACGGCCCTCCGCTGGGTGTCAGCTGTTGCGCAAAGCATCGATCAGCTCATCCTTCGTCATCTTCGAGCGCCCTGTCACGTCCAGTTCGCGGGCCCGGGCGTAAAGCTCCGCCTTCGTCTGGTCCTCGTAGCGCGGCGCCTTTCCGCCCCGCACGCTGGCGGACCGGCCTGCGTTGGCGATCCGCGCCGCCTTCTGCCGCGAGGCGCCCTCCCTGCGCAGCGCCTCGTATGTCTCGTCGTCCTTGATCGACGGCCCATGGTCCCGGGTCATTCCGGCCTCCTTGCTTCAGGGGATGTCTGCCCCCTGAACGCGCGGAGGACCGGGCGGGTTCGCCCCGGGCCGCCGGCCCGCTCGTCTCAGAGCGGGATGTTGTCGTGCTTCTTCCACGGGTTCGCGAGCTTCTTGCCCCGCAGGCTCGCGAAGGCGCGCGACACTCTGCGCCGGGTGGAATGCGGCATGATCACCTCATCGATGAAGCCCTTTTCCGCAGCAACGAAGGGGTTTGCGAAGCGTTCTTCATATTCCGCGGTCCGCTGCCCGATCTTCTCCGGGTCGCCCAGCTCGGAGCGGTAGAGGATCTCCACCGCGCCCTTCGCGCCCATCACGGCAATTTCCGCCGTGGGCCAGGCGTAGTTGAAATCGCCGCGCAGGTGCTTGGAGGCCATCACGTCATAGGCCCCGCCATAGGCCTTGCGGGTGATGACGGTCACCTTCGGCACCGTCGCCTCGCCATAGGCGAACAGCAGCTTCGCACCGTGCTTGATGACCCCGCCATATTCCTGCCCGGTGCCCGGCAGGAAGCCCGGCACATCGACAAAGGTGAGGATGGGGATCTCGAACGCGTCGCAGAAGCGCACGAAGCGGGCCGCCTTGCGCGAGCTGTCGATGTCCAGGCAGCCGGCCAGCACCATCGGCTGATTCGCCACCACGCCCACCGTGGAGCCTTCCAGCCGGATGAACCCGGTGATGATGTTCTTGGCGAAATCGGCCTGGATCTCGTAGAAATCCGCCTCGTCGGCGACCTTCAGGATGAGTTCCTTCATGTCGTAGGGCTGGTTCGCATTGTCAGGCACCAGCGTGTCGAGGCTCATCTCCACCCGGGCCGGATCATCGAAGAACGGGCGGACGGGCGGTTTCTCGCGGTTGTTGAGCGGCAGCAGGTCCACCAGGCGGCGCACCTCGATCAGCGCCTCCACGTCATTCTCGAAGGCGCCGTCGGCGACCGAGCTCTTCGTGGTGTGGGTGCGCGCGCCGCCCAGTTCCTCGGCGGTGACGATCTCGTTGGTGACGGTCTTCACCACGTCCGGGCCGGTGACGAACATGTAGGAGGAATCGCGCACCATGAAGATGAAATCCGTCATGGCGGGGGAATAGACCGCCCCGCCCGCGCAGGGCCCCATGATCACCGAGATCTGCGGCACCACGCCGGAGGCGAGCACGTTCTTCTGGAACACGTCCGCGTAGCCGGCGAGCGAGGCCACGCCCTCCTGGATGCGTGCCCCGCCCGAATCGTTCAACCCGATCACGGGCGCGCCGTTCTGCACCGCCATGTCCATGATCTTGCAGATCTTCCGGGCGTGGGTTTCGGAGAGCGAGCCGCCGAAGACGGTGAAGTCCTGGCTGAACACGTAGACCATGCGGCCGTTGATCGTGCCCCAGCCGGTCACCACACCGTCGCCGGACATCTTCGTGTCCTGCATGCCGAAATCGGTGCAGCGGTGGGAGACGAACATGTCGAACTCCTCGAAGGAGCCCTCGTCGAGCAGCAGGTCGAGGCGCTCGCGCGCGGTCAGCTTGCCCTTGGAATGCTGGGCGGCGATGCGCTTCTCGCCGCCTCCCAGCCGGGCTTCCGCGCGGCGGGCCTCAAGCTCTTCGAGAATGTCCTTCATGCGTCTGTCCTCCCCGGACCTGGGCCATCTCCGTGCGGCGACCATAGCGCCGGGGCGCCGGGGCCTGAAGCATTGATTGGCAAAGTTGCGTAGTTTACAAACTCGGCATTCTGCGAATTGCAAATTTGCGAAGTCATCCGGGGGCCGCGATGCAGCGTGATCAGAAACTCTATGCCGGAGTTCAGCTCCGCGAGACGCGCACCGCGTCGGGCCTGACCCAGAAGGCCTTCGCGGAGAGACTAGGCGTATCCCTGTCCTATCTCAACCAGATGGAGAACAATCACCGGCCGGTTTCGGCCGCCGTGGTGCTGGCGCTGGCGCGCGAGTTCGCCTTCGACCTCTCCACCCTGCGCGCCGGCGAGGCGGCGCGCATGACCGCCGACCTGCGCGAGGCCCTGGCCGACCCGGTGTTCGGCGCGGTTCCGCCCATGGCCGAGCTGCAGCTCATCGCCTCCAATGCGCCGATGCTGGCGCGCGCCGTGCTCACCCTGCACGCCGCCCACCGCGAAAGCCGGGAGCGGCTCGCCTCCCTCGACGAAGCGCTGGGGCGCGGCGACAGCGCCCTGCTGCCCCAGCCCTGGGAGGAGGTGCGCGACTTCTTCCACTATTGCGACAATTACATCGACGCGGTGGACCGCGCCGCCGAGCGCTTCTCCGAACGCGCGGGCCTCGCAGGGCCGGACCAGCTGGAGAACGGCATCGCCTGGCTGGCGGCGCACGGCATCGAGACCCGCCGCGCGCCCTCCGGGCCGCTGCGCCATTTCGATGCGCAGGCGCAGGTTCTGCACCTCTCCGCCCGGGCACCGCTGCCCACGCAGGCCTTCCAGCTTGCCCATCAGGTGGCACTGATCGCGCATGGCGATCTCATCGACGCGACGCTGGATCTCGCCCGGTTCCGCACCGCCGAGGCGCGGGCGATCTGCCGGCTGGGGCTGGCGAACTATTTCGCCGGCGCCGCCCTGCTGCCCTACCGGCGGTTCCTGGAGGCCGCGCGGGAGGAGCGGCACGACCTCGAGGTGCTGGCAGAGCGCTTCGGCGCCTCGCTCGAACAGGTGGCGCACCGGCTCTCCACCCTGCAGCGGCCGGGGGCGAAGGGGGTGCCGTTCTTCTTCGTGCGCGTGGACCAGGCCGGGACGATCACCAAGCGGCACTCCGCCACCCGGTTGCAGTTCGCCCGCTACGGCGGCGCCTGCCCGCTGTGGAACGTCCACCAGGCCTTCGAGACCCCCGGCCGCTTCCTGCGCCAGCGCGCGGAGACGCCGGACGGGGTGCGCTACCTCTGCCTCGCGCGCGAGATCACCAAGCCGGGGGGGCGCTTCCGCGCGCCGCGCCAGCGCTTCGCGATCTGCCTCGGCTGCGAGATCGGCCATGCCGGGGCGCTGGTCTATGCCGACGACCTGGACATCGGCAATGCCGCGGCCTTCGAGCCCATCGGCATCTCCTGCCGGATCTGCGAGCGCACCGACTGCCACCAGCGCGCCGTGCCACCGGTGGAAAAGGCCCTGCGCATCGACCCGGACCGGCGCGACACCCTGCCCTACGGCATCGAGACCCAGTCCTGAGCGCCACGTCCGGGCGGAAACGCCCGCCGTGCCGAGGGTGCCTGCGGCCCCCGCAGCGTGGCGGGCGTGGCGAAGGCCCTGCCGGCCCTCCGCCCCGGCGGCACCGTCGGGAAGCCGGGGAGCCGGGGAGCCTTGCCGCCCCGGGCCATCGCGCTGAGGGGAGCGCCCGCCGGCCCGCATCGCGGGACGGCACGGCCCAACGCGCAGGGGACCTCCGCGCGGAGCGCGGATGCCTCCGCAGGGGCGGGAGGCCCCGGTCCTCCGCCAGCGCCGGGCGGCCAGCGCAGCCCGTCCGGGCTTGGGCTTGGGCTTGGGCTTGGGCTTGGGCTTGGGCTTGGGCTTGGGCTTGGGCTTGGGCTTGGGCTTGGGCTTGGGCTTGGGCTTGGGCTTGGGCTTGGGCTTGGGCTTGGGCTTGGGCTTGGGCTTGGGCTTGGGCTTGGGCTTGGGCTTGGGCTTGGGCTTGGGCTTGGGCTTGGGCTTGGGCTTGGGCTTGGGCTTGGGCTTGGGCTTGGGCTTGGGAAAGGACATCGCCTGCCCCGTCCGGGCGGTCAACCCGTCATGGCGCGCGGGGTGTCAGCCGGCGTCGGTGGGGCCGCGGCGGTCCCGGCGCAGGGTGGCGTAGAGCACGTGGGTGCGCCAGCGGCCGTTGATCTGCAGGTAGCTCTGCGCCACGCCCTCGTACTTGAAGCCGACGCGCTCCAGCAGGCCGCGCGAGGGCGTGTTTTCGGGCAGGCAGGCCGCCTCGATGCGCGAGAGGTCCATGCGGGCGAAGGCATGCGCCACCACGGCCTCCAGCGCCTCGGACATGTAGCCCTGCCGGGCGAAGGCCTCCCCCACCCAGTAGCCCACGGTGGCCGATTGCGCCGGGCCGCGGCGGATGTTGTCCAGGGTGATCGCGCCGAGGAGGGTGCCGTCCTCCTTGCGCTCCAGGAACAGCGGCACGGCGCGTTCGGTCTCGATGGCGCGCTTCGCCCAGGCCACCCGGTTGCGGAAGGCCTGCGGCGAGAGGTGGTCGGCGGCGCGCACCGGCTCCCAATGCGCGAGGAAGCCGTGGCCCTCGCGCCGCAGTGTCGCCCAGGGCTGGTGATCCTCGCGCCGCGGTGGGCGCAGCACGAGGCGTGCCGTATTGATACGGACTTGCGGAGCCTGTCGGAACAGCCCCAGCACCCGTCTCAGGCCGCGAGCCGCTGGGCGAGCGCAACATGGTCGGGTGCGGCGGACACCGGGCCGTAGAGCGCCAGTGCCGGCGGGCGTGCCAGCAGCGCCCGGGCATAGGCCCGCGCGCCGACGGCATCGACCGCGTCGATCCGCTCCACCGCTTCGGAGAGGTCCGGCACCCGGCCCCAGATCGCCAGCACCCGGGCAAGGCGCTCGCAGCGGGCGGAGGGCGATTCGAGGCCCATCAGCAGGCCGGCCTTCATCTGCGCGCGGGCGCGGGTGATCTCGGCCTCGCTCATGTCCTCGGCCGCGCGGCGCAGCTCGTCCACGGTGATGCGGGCGAGGTCGGCCACCTCACCGGCCCCGGTGCCGGCGTAGATGGTGAGCGAGCCGGTGTCGGCGTAGGCGGAGGCGTGCGAGCCGATGGTGTAGCACAGGCCGCGCTTCTCGCGGATCTCCTGGAACAGGCGCGAGGACATGCCGCCGCCGAGCGCGGTGGCGAACACCTGCGCGGTGTAGACATCCGCGTCGCGGTAGCCCGGGCCCTCCAGCGACAGGGCGAAATGCGCCTGCTCGAGGGTCTTGACCTCACGCCGTTCGCCGCCCGAGAAGCGCGCGCCCAGGGCGAGCGGCACCGTCCGGCCGGGCATCCTGCCGAAGATCTCCTCCGCCAGGCGGACGATCTTCTCGTGGTCCACCCCGCCGGCGGCGGAGAGGATCATCTGGTCGGGGGCGTAGAACTGGCCGGTGAAGCGGCGCAGGTCGCCCTCGCCGAAGCCGCGCACCAGGTCGGCCGGCCCGAGGATGGAGCGGCCGAAGGGCTGGTCCGGGTAGGAGACCTCGTGCAGCCAGTCGAAGATGATGTCGTCCGGCGTGTCCAGCGTCTGGCCGATCTCCTGCAGGATCACCCCGCGCTCCACCGAGATTTCCCGCGCGTCGAAGGCCGGGTTCATCACGATGTCGCCGATCAGGTCGATGGCCAGCGGCACGTCGGCGGAGAGCACCCGGGCGTAATAGGCCGTCATCTCCTTGGAGGTATAGGCGTTGAGATAGCCGCCCACGTCCTCGATCTCCTCGGCGATCTGCAGGGCGGAGCGCCGGGCGGTACCCTTGAACGCCATGTGCTCGAGGAAATGCGCGATGCCGGTCTCGCCCTCGCCCTCGTGGCGCGAGCCCGCGCTCACCCACACGCCGACGGAGGCGGACTGCAGCCCCGGCATGTGTTCGGTGACGATGCGGAACCCGTTGGGCAGGGTATGGGTGGCGATGCTCACGTGCGCGTGTCCTTGATCAGGGTCTCGATGGTCTCGAGATCGTTGGCGACAACCTGCACCCGCTCGGGCCGCTCGTAAAGGTCTGCCATGTGGGGGGGAAGCGCGGGGCGCTGGCCGCAGGCCGCCTCCACCGCGTCGGGGAACTTCGCGGCATGGGCGGTGGCAAGCGTGACCACGGGAATGCGCCGGGTGCCGTGCACCTCATCCGCCGCATGCACGCCCACCGCGGTGTGCGGGCAGATCACCTGCCCGTTGCTGGCGAACATCGCGGCGATGGTCGCCGAGGTCTCCTCCTCCGAGGCGCGGGCGCTGTCGAACTCGGCGCGCAGCCGGTTCAGCGCGCCCTGCGGCAGGGTGAAGCCGCCGCGCGCGCGCAGCTCGTCCATCGCCAGCGCCACGGCGGCGCCCTCGCGGTCGTAGAGGTCGAACAGCAGCCGCTCGAAGTTCGAGGAGATCTGGATGTCCATCGAGGGCGAGATCGAGGGGTGGACCCCCTCCATCCGGTACTCCCCGGTCTCCAGCGTGCGGTGCAGGATGTCGTTGAGGTTGGTCGCCACGATCAGCCGCTCGACGGGCAGGCCCATGCGCTTGGCCGCGTAGCCGGCGAAGATGTCGCCGAAATTGCCCGTGGGCACGGCGAAGCTCACCGCCCGGTGCGGCGCGCCGAGGGCCACGGCGGAGGTGAAGAAATACACCGTCTGCGCCAGCACCCGGGCCCAGTTGATCGAGTTCACCGCGGCGAGGCCCACAGTGTCGCGGAAGGCGAAATCGTTGAACATGTCCTTCACGCGGGCCTGGCAATCGTCGAAATCGCCCTCCACCGCGATGGCGTGGACATTGCTTTCCACCGGCGTGGTCATCTGGCGGCGCTGCACCTCCGACACCCGGCCATGCGGGTAGAGGATGAACACATCCACCGAGGAAAGGCCGCGGAAGGCCTCGATCGCCGCCGAGCCGGTGTCGCCGGAGGTGGCGCCGACGATGGTCACCCGCTTGCCCGCCCGGGTCAGCGCGAGGTCGAAGAGCTGGCCGATGAGCTGCATCGCCACGTCCTTGAACGCCAGCGTGGGGCCGTGGTGCAGCTCCAGCAGGAACTTGCCCGCCTCGTACTGAACCAGCGGCACCCGCGCCGTGGAACGGAAGCCCGCATAGGCCCGCGCGATGGCGCCGCGGAACTCCGTGTCGGTGAAGGCCTCGCCGATGAAGGGGCGCATCACGCGATAGGCCACCTCCTCATAGGGCGCCCCGGCGAGATCGGCGATCTCCCCGGCGCTCATGTGCGGCCAGCTTTCCGGCATGTAGAGCCCGCCGTCACGGGCGAGGCCGGTCAGCATGGCTTCTTCGAAGGAAAGCACGGGCGCCTGGCCACGCGTCGAGATGTAGCGCATTGAATACCCCTGCGGTTGTCGGGCCGTGTCATACCGCCCGATGCCCGCCGTTTCCAGCGTATTTGCCGGATCTTTACTGCACGATTACCGGAGGTGGCCCCGGGAGACGGACGGGACACCCCCCGGAACCGGCCGCCGGAAGCCCTCACCCGGCCTGCCCCGCCGCATTCTGGCGCGGCGCCCGGCCCGTCCCCGCCCCCCCGGGCGCCCCCGGAACCGGGGCTGCCGGCGCGCGGGCGGGGGGACACGCCTCCCTGCCCGCCGCCGCCCGGCGGGGCGTCCGGCCGGTCGGCGCGCGCGCCCCGCCGGGCAGAACCGGACGGGGGCGCGGGGCGGGGGCCTGCCGTCAGGCGGTGGCGGCGGCGAGGGCCTGGTCGAGATCGGCGATGAGATCCGCCGCGCTCTCGATGCCGATGGACAGGCGCACCATGTCCGGCGCCGCGCCCGCGGCCACCTGCTGCTCGGGGTCGAGCTGGCGGTGGGTGGTCGAGGCCGGGTGGATGATCAGCGAGCGCGTGTCGCCCAGGTTGGCCACGTGGGAGAAGATCTCCACCGAATCCACCAGCTTCACGCAGGCTTCATACCCGCCCTTCACCCCGAAGGTGAACAGCGCGCCGGCCCCCTTCGGGTAGAGCGCCTGCGCCCGGGCGTGCCAGGGCGAGGAGGCGAGCCCGGGCCAGGTGACGGCGCTCACCCGAGGATCGGCTTCCAGCCACTCGGCCACCGCCTTCGCGTTCGCCACGTGCTTGTCCATGCGCAGCGACAGGGTCTCGATGCCCTGCAGGGTGATCCAGGCGTTCATCGGGCTCTGGCACATGCCGAGGTCGCGCAGGCCGATGGCATGGCCGTGCAGCACGTAGGCCAGCGGCCCGAAGGTCTCGTGGAACTTCAGCCCGTGGTACGCGGGCTCCGGCTGGCTGAGGCTGGGGAAGCGGTCGGAGGCCGACCAGTCGAACTGGCCCGAATCGACCACCACGCCCCCCATGGAGGAGCCGTTGCCGGAGAGGTATTTCGTGGTGGAATGGATGACGAGCGTCGCCCCCATCGCGATCGGGTTGCACAGGTAGGGGGTGGCCGTGGTGTTGTCCACGATCAGCGGCACGCCCACCCGCCGCGCGATCTCCGCCAGCGCCGGGATGTCGGTGACATAGCCGCCGGGGTTGCAGATGCTCTCGCAGAAGATCGCCTTGGTGCGCCCGTCGCAGGCCGCCTCCAGCGCGGCGAGGTCCTCGGTGTCCGCGAAGCGCGCCTCCCATCCGAAACGCCGGATGGTGTGGGTGAACTGGGTGATCGTGCCGCCGTAGAGCCGCCGGGAGGAGACGATGTTGTCCCCCGGCCCCATCAGCGGGAACAGCGCCAGGATCTGCGCCGCATGGCCCGAGGAGGTGGCCACCGCGCCCACGCCGCCCTCCAGCGCCGCGATGCGCTCCTGCAGCGCGGCCACCGTGGGATTGGTGAGGCGGGAGTAGATGAAGCCCACCTCCTGCAGGTTGAACAGGGCCGCGGCATGGTCCGCGTCGCGGAAGACATAGGCGGTGGTCTGGTAGATCGGCGTCTGGCGCGCGCCGGTCGCCGGATCGGGCTTGGCGCCGGCGTGAACCTGCAGCGTGTCGAAGCCGTAGGGATGGGGTGCGTCGCTCATCGTGGTGTCCTCCGGTTGTTGTTTGGGGCGACATTACCCAAATCCCCGTGGAGGTCCACCAGGCTCAGATGCTGCCCGGACCCGTGGAACCATGCGGGAATCTGGCCAGTTGACATTGCCTGCCGCGAACCCACATGGTCCCGCTCCTCAGGGAACCGCGCTTAATGTTCAGGAGTCTGCATGGCTGTCGTCGTCGTCGAATCCCCGGCCAAGGCAAAGACTATCAACAAGTATCTGGGCAGCGACTACACGGTTCTCGCCTCCTTCGGCCATGTTCGCGACCTGGTTGAGAAGGACGGTTCCGTCGACCCGGACAACAATTTCGAGATGAAGTGGGAGATCGCTCCCGCGTCCCAGAAGCATGTCCGCGCCATTGCCGAGGCGCTGGCCAAGGACGACAAGCTCATTCTCGCGACCGACCCTGACCGTGAGGGCGAGGCCATCTCCTGGCACCTGATGGAGGCGCTCACCAAGCGCCGGGCGCTGAAGAAGACCACCGAGGTGGAGCGCGTCGTCTTCAACGCCATCACCAAGAGCGCCGTGACCGAGGCGATGAAGAAGCCCCGCGCCGTGGACATGGAGCTGGTGGAGGCCTATCTCGCCCGCCGCGCGCTGGATTATCTGGTGGGCTTCACCCTGTCGCCCGTGCTGTGGCGCAAGCTGCCGGGGGCGAAATCCGCCGGGCGGGTGCAGTCGGTCTCGCTGCGGCTGATCGTCGAGCGCGAGATGGAGATCGAGGCGTTCCGGGCCCGGGAGTACTGGAGCGTGACCGCCGTGCTGGAGACGCCGCGCGGGCAGGAGTTCCGCGCCCGGCTCACCGCGCTGTCGGGAAAGAAGCTCGACAAGTTCGACATCGCCTCCGAGGCCGCGGCGGCGCTCGCCGTGCAGGCCGTTTCCTCGCGCGATCTCTCGGTCGCCTCGGTGGAGGCGAAGCCCGCCAGCCGCAACCCCTCCGCCCCCTTCATGACCTCCACCCTGCAGCAGGAGGCCAGCCGCAAGTTCGGCATGGGCGCCCAGGCCGCCATGCGCACCGCCCAGAAGCTCTACGAGGCCGGGCACATCACCTACATGCGGACCGACGGCATCGACATGGCGCCCGAGGCGGTGATGGCCGCGCGCGACGTGATCGCCGCCCGCTACGGCAAGGAATATGTCCCCTCCAGCCCGCGCATGTACAAGAACAAGGCGAAGAACGCCCAGGAGGCGCATGAGTGCATCCGCCCCACCGACATGTCCCGCGCGCCGGACAAGCTGTCGCTGGAGCCCGACCAGCGCAAGCTCTACGACCTGATCTGGAAGCGCGCGCTGGCGAGCCAGATGGAGGCCGCCCGCTTCGAGCGCACCGTGGTCGAGATCGCCTCGAAGGATGGCGAGGTGGGCCTGCGCGCCAATGGCCAGGTCGTCACCTTCGACGGGTTCCTGAAGGTCTATGAGGAGGGCCGCGACGAGGCCCCCTCGCGCGATGACGAGGAGGGCGACGGCGCCCGCCTGCCGGTGATCCACCAGGGCGAGAAGACCGCGAAACGGGACGTCTCGCCCGAGCAGCACTTCACCCAGCCGCCGCCGCGCTACACCGAGGCGACGCTGGTCAAGCGCATGGAGGAGCTCGGCATCGGCCGCCCCTCCACCTATGCCTCGATCGTCACCACCATCCAGGATCGCGGCTACGTTCTGAAGGACAAGAACCGGCTGATCCCGCAGGACAAGGGCCGGCTGGTCACCGCCTTCCTGGAGAACTACTTCGGCAAGTACGTGGGCTATGATTTCACCGCGGCGCTGGAGGAGGACCTCGACGAGGTCTCCGCCGGCAACAAGGACTGGCATGACGTGCTGGCCCGCTTCTGGAAGGACTTCCACGCCGCCGTGGGCGAAACCTCCGAGCTGCGCATCACCGAGGTGCTGGAAAAGATCAACGAGGTGCTGGCCCCGCATCTCTTCCCGCCCCGGGAGGACGGCAAGGACCCGCGCCTCTGCCCCAATTGCGGCGAGGGCCGGCTGTCGATGCGCACCGCGCGCTCCGGCGGCGCCTTCATCGGCTGTTCGAACTACCCCGAGTGCCGCTACACCCGGCCGATGTCCGGCGAAACCGAGGGCGGCGAGCTGGCCGGCCCGGACGGCAAGCTGCTGGGCCATGACGACAACGGCCTGCCGGTGACCCTGCGCAGCGGGCGCTTCGGCCCCTACGTGCAGCTCGGCGAGCAGGTCGAGGGCTCCGAGGAAAAGCCGAAACGCGCCTCCATCCCCAAGGGCATGGCCCTGGAGGACGTGGACCTGAAGCGCGCGCTCGACCTCCTGTCGCTGCCCCGGCTGATCGGCATGCACCCGGAGGACGGCGAGCCGGTGGAAGCCTCCATCGGGCGCTTCGGCCCCTACGTGCGCCATGGCAAGACCTATGCGAACATCCGCGACGCGGAGGAAGTGCTCACCATCGGCATGAACCGCGCGATGGAAGTGCTGGCCCAGAAGGCGGCCCGGGGCCCCGGCCGCGGCGCCTCGGCGCAGCCGCTGCGCGAATTGGGCGACCACCCGGACGGCGGCGCCCTGCAGGTGATGCCGGGCCGCTACGGGCCCTACGTGAAATGGGAGAAGGTGAACGCCACCCTGCCCAAGGACGTGACGCCCGAGGAGCTCACCCTCGAGGCCGCCGTCGAGCTGGTGAACGCGAAGGCCGCGATCACCGGCAAGGGCCGCAAGAAGGCCGCCGCCCCGAAGAAGGCCGCCGCGAAGAAACCCGCTGCTGCGAAGAAGCCCGCCGCGGCGAAGAAGACCACGGCGGCCGGAAAGACCACGACTGCGAAGAAGACCACCACGGCAAAGAAGGCCACTGCGAAATCCGCGGCCGCCGGCAAGCCGGCCGAAGAGGCTGACGCCGAGGACTGACGCAGACGCCGTGCACCGCGCGCAGGGCCGCGCCGGGGGGGGGTGACGTCGGCGTTCTGCCCGGCGGGCAGAACGAGGCCCGGCGAGCGCCCCTCCCGCAGGGTGGGGTCGAGACGGGCCTGGCCCCGGGAGAAACAGCGCCTCGGGGGGCATCGAGCCCCCGCTCGGCGCTGGCCGCGCGCGGCGGGGCTCCCGGCACGCCCGGCCTTTGCGCGCCCTGAATCGGGCGCCGGGCGGCGGCCGGATTCCCGCATGGCGGGCGCCGCGCGACCATGCTAAGGGGAGCCATGGCACATTTCCCTTCCAAGGACGACATTCTGGGCTGGATCCGGGAGAACCCCGGCGCAGTCGGCAAGCGCGAGATCGCCCGCGCCTTCAACGTGAAGGGCGCGGAGCGCATCGCGCTGAAGCAGCTCCTGCGCGAGATGCAGGCCGAGGGCGCCATTCGCCGCGAGCGCAAGAGCTTCCGCGAGAAGGGCGCCCTGCCGCCGGTGAGCGTGCTCGTCGTCGAAGCGCCCGATGTCGACGGCGATCTCTTCGCCCATCCGCAGGACTGGGACGGTGACGAGGCCCCGCCGCGCATCCTCTTCATCCCCGGGAAGGGCGACCCGGGGATCACCCAGGGCGACCGCATCCTCGCCCGGCTCACCCCCGCGCCGGAGCACGCCAGCGGGCATGCCTTCGAGGCCCGGCTCATCCGGCGCATCGGCGCCGGCCCGCGCCGCATCCTCGGGCTGTTCCGCAAGACCGACCAGGGCGGGCGCATCGTGCCCGTGGAGCGCAAGGCAGACCGCGACTGGCTGGTGCCGCACGGCGAACATGCCGGCGCGCGCGACGGCGAACTGGTCGAGGGCGAGATCGTCGGCAACCCGCGCCTCGGCCTGCCGCGCGCGAAGGTCATCGCCCGGCTGGGCGACCCGGCCGCCCCGCGCTCCGTCTCGCTCATCGCCATCCATGAGCACGGGCTGCCGGTGGAATTCTCCGAGGAGGCCATCGCCGAGGCGCTCGCGGCAAAGCCCGTGCCCCTGGGCGACCGGGAGGACCTGCGCGCCCTGCCCCTGCTGACCATCGATCCCTCGGACGCCCGCGACCATGACGACGCGGTCTGCGCCCATGCGGATGACGACCCGGCCAATCCCGGCGGCCACGTGCTCTGGGTCGCCATCGCCGATGTGGCCCATTACGTGCGCCCCGGCTCGGCGCTGGACCGCGAGGCGCGCAAGCGCGGCAATTCCAGCTATTTCCCCGACCGGGTGGTGCCCATGCTGCCCGAGGAGCTCTCGGGCGACCTGTGCTCGCTGCATGAAGGTGTGGACCGGCCCTGCATCGCCCTGCGCATGGTGCTTTCCGCCGATGGCACCAAGCGCAGCCACCGTTTCACCCGCGGGCTGATGCGCTCGCCGGCCTCGCTGTCCTACGAGCAGGCGCAGGCGGCGCATGACGGCGCGCCGGACGCGGCCACCGCGCCGCTGCTCGAGACGGCCATCGCGCCGCTCTTCGCCGCCTACGGCGCGCTGAAGGCCGCGCGCGAGCGCCGCCAGCCGCTGGCCCTCGACCTGCCGGAGCGCAAGATCATCCTGTCCGAGGAGGGCGAGGTGCTCTCGGTCGCCTTCCGCGAGCGGTTCGACGCGCACAAGCTGATCGAGGAGTTCATGGTGCTCTCCAACGTCTGCGCCGCCGAGACGCTGGAGCGCCGCGCCCGCCCGCTGCTCTACCGCGCGCATGAGGAGCCCACCACCGAGAAGCTGGACGCCCTGCGCGAGATCGCCGAGAGCTGCGGCCTCACCCTCGCCAGGGGCCAGGTGTTGCAGACCGCGCAGTTCAACCGCCTGCTCGACCAGGCCGCGGGCTCCGACTTCTCCGAGATGATCAACCTCTCGGTGCTGCGCAGCCAGACCCAGGCCTATTACACCCGCGAGGCGATCGGCCATTTCGGCCTCGCGCTGGCGCGCTACGCGCATTTCACCTCGCCGATCCGCCGCTACGCGGACCTCGTGGTGCACCGGGCGCTGATCTCCGCGCATGGCTGGGGCAATGACGGGCTCACTGCCGAGGAGACCGACGCGCTGGAGGAGACGGCGAAGCACATCTCCATGACCGAGCGCCGCTCCATGGAAGCCGAGCGCGACACCACCGACCGCTACCTTGCCGCCTTCCTGGCCGACCGGGTGGGCAACGAATTCGAGGGCAAGGTTTCCGGTGTCACCCGCTTCGGCCTGTTCATCCGCCTCACCGACACCGGGGCAGACGGGCTGGTGCCGATCTCCTCGCTGGGCCGCGAGTATTTCCACTATGACGCCGACAGCCAGACGCTGACCGGCGAGCGCACGCGCCGCGAGATCGGCCTGGGCATGCGCGCCACGGTACGCCTCGCCGAAGCGGTTCCGGTCACCGGCGGCCTGCTGTTCGAATTGCTGGAAATCGAAGGCAAGCCCGCCCCGCGCGGCGCCCCGGTGAAGGGCCGCGGCCCGGTGCCGCGCCGCAAGGCGGTGAAGGCCCGCTCCAAATCCTCCAAGCTGGAGAAGAAGGCGAAGCGGCGCTTCTGAGCCGTTCGGTCTCCGGCGCGCGGGGCCTGTGGCCGCGGCTGCCTTGCCGCGTCCGCGAGCCCTGAGGGTGGCGCCATGCCCGGCCATCGCCGCGCCACCGCCGAAGCGTGACGCGCCGCCCGTTCGCCCGTGCGAGGCGCCCCACCCCTTGCGCGGGCCAGCGCGCCCGGACGCCGGCCCGCGCGCCGGTGCTCCGCCGGCGGCAACGCGCCCCCGGCACCGCGCACGGGCGCGTCCTGCCCGCCTGCAGGATCCCGCATTTTCCCCTGCCTCCGCCCTCTTGAAGGGGGGGAAAGGGCATCCTATCTCAGCCATGTCCGGAGGCCGCAACAGGGTCCGGGCAGCACGAAACAGGGCTCGTCCAGACGGAGGGCCCGGGCACTATCATCGCTCAAGAGAGGATGCTTCCATGCGTAATTTCGACCTGACCCCGCTCTACCGTTCCACCGTCGGCTTCGACCGCCTTGCCCATCTCCTGGACAACGTGGCCGCCAATGGCGAGACCGGTCAGACCAGCTATCCGCCCTACAACATCGAGAAGACCGGCGAGAACACCTACCGCATCTCCATCGCGGTGGCCGGTTTCGCCGAGAGCGACCTCTCGATCGAGACGCGCGACGGCGCGCTCGTGGTCTCCGGCCGCAGGTCCGAGACCGAGGGTGAACGCAGCTTCCTGCATCGTGGCATCGCCACCCGCGCCTTCGAGCGCCGCTTCCAGCTTGCCGATCATGTCCGTGCCACCGAGGCCCGGTCCGAGAACGGCCTGCTGCACATCGACCTCGTGCGCGAGATCCCCGAGGCACTGAAGCCCCGGCGCATCGAGATCGCCAGCGGCCCGGTGGTGAACAACGAAGCGCCGCAGCTGCAGAACTGAGACTCCGCTCCGCCCGGCCCCTCCCCCCTCTCGGGGCCGGACGTCTGAGCGAAGCGAGGCCCGCGTCCCCCTCGGCGCGGGCCTCATTCCGTTTCCGCCCCCGTGGCGAACCACGCGAGCCGGATCGTGGCAGGCTCCGCCCTCCGCGCCTCTGCCCGCGGGACGCCGGGCCATGGCCGTCGCCTCATGCACCGCATCGGGCGGCTCGCTGGCCGGGCATTCAGCATGTGAAGAACGCACCGCGCGGCAGCCGTCCCGCACCCGGCCTTCCCGGGCCGGAGCGACGCATTTCCGGCAGGTTGCCCGGCATTCCCGATGTCATCCCCCCCGTGAGGCACAGCCCGGCGTGCGCCGGGTAACCAACACTTGTCCGGACTGTTTCGTTGAGCCGCGCCGCCGCGCCCTGCACCCTGAGCGCAGGACGTACCAGCCGCAGACCGGCGCCGACGACGGGGACTGACCATGACCAGCATGACCACATCGCGCCCAGCCCGTGGACCCGCCCCGAGGCCGGGGCTGCGTCGGGTGATGGCCCGGCTGGCGCCTGTGACGCCCGGGCAGCGCCGGCGGATGCGCTTCGTGCTCTCCGGGGTCCTGCTGGGCTCGGCCGGTGGCGCCGGGGTGGACGTGACCGGCCTGGGTCCGGCGGTCGACGGCACGCTGGCCTGCTGCATCATCGGCGGGGTCATCGGCGACAGGCTCAGCCGGCTGAGGGCCCGGCTGTGAGCCCGGCGGGCCCGTGCGGCGGCATGCCTGCGGCTCAGCCGCCGGAAGTGCTGCCCGACAGGTCCTCGTAGGCGCGGCGCCATTCCATCGCCTCGCGCCGGGCGTTGCCGAGGCCGGACATCGTGGCCTCCAGCTCCGAATCCTTCGCCGCCATCTGGCGGGCGAGGTCGCGGCGCATCTCCCCCAGTTCCAGCATCGCGGCATCCCGGGCGTCGAGCGCGCGGCGCACGGTTTCCTCGGCCGGCTCCTGCGGATGCGGCAGGCCGGAGGGCCGGTTGAGGCGCAGGAACAGCCAGCAGCACACCCAGCCGACCGCCACCGCCAGCACCAGAACGATCGCGATCACCAACGTAAGTCTAGTTGCGTCCATCGGGCTCCTCCAGGATGCGCAGGCCGATGCGGCGGTTCAGCGCCCGGCCGGCCTCTGTCGCGTTGTCGGCGATCGGGTCCGCCTCGCCATAGCCCTTCGCCCGCAGCCTGTCGAGCGGCACCCCGCGCGCGACCAGCGCCTCCAGCACCGCCTGGGCCCGGTCACGGCTCAGCCGCAGATTCAGCTCGTCCGAGCCGCTGGTATCGGTGTAGGCGCCCACCTCGAACACCGCCGGGGCGCAACCCTTCAGCGTGGCAGCCAGCGCCTCGACCACCGGCAGGCTCTCCGGGTCGATCTGTGTGGAGGCCGGCGCGAAGATGATTTGTTGCGCGGCCAGCGCGGCGCGCATCTCGTCCAGGCAGGTGTCGGGCGCCGGCAGGCTGGCGCGCGCCGCCGCTTCCGCGTCATAGGAGACGGTGAGCCGCAGCGTGCGGTCCGCCCCGGTCACCGGGGTGAGCAGCGCCCGCGCCTCCGCCCTGCCGTCGGGGTCCAGCGTGCGCCCGGCGAGGCTGAGATCGGCCTCCTCCACCACCAGGATGCCGTTCTCCAGCAGCGCCAGCGCCTTCAGCCCGGCCATCACCCGGCCGGACCAGCCGTCCGGCAACGTGGGCTCCACGATCATCCGGTCCTCCACCTGCTCGCTGCCGAACAGCGACACCGCGAAGGTGTAGAGCGCCAGCTTGCCGGCCTCGTTGGGCATCGGACCGCTGAGGGCGACCCTGCCGTCCGCGTCGCGCTTGGCGCGGAACTCCGCCGGCGGCAGGGTGGCGAGAGAGAGGGCGCCCTCCTCCTCCCCGTCGTCCGTGCCGATCTGCGCCTCGAGCGAGAACATCGCCGGCAGGGCGTCGCGCAGCTTCGTGACCTCGGCATCGAACAGGTCCGGGTCCACCTCGGGCGGCGCGTCCAGCACCACGTCCGTGTCCACGAAGGAGAGCACGCCGCCGCCGAGCGCCGCGACGGCGTCGAGCCCGGACATCACCGCCGCGCCCCAGTCCGCCGAGGGCGCGCCGAGCCCTTCCGTGCAGTGCGGGGCGCCGGCGGGCGCGCCCGGGCCCGGCGCCTCTCCGGAGGAGCCGGTCACGCCCAGGGCCACCAGGCGCTGCTCGATGGCCCGGGCCTCCTCACGCGACTGGGCGGTGCAGGCTTCCAGGTGCATCGGCGCGGGGGGGTCCGTGTCGCCCCCACCGGTACGCGCGGCGGCGAGCGAGAACACGTAGGGGCTCACCAGCGGGCGCGGCGCGATGATGTCGAGCCCGGAGAGGCAATTGCCGCCCGCGGCGCGCAGCGCCTGCGTCAGCCGCGCCGCGGCCTCCGGCGAGGCGGCGACGCCGGAGATGGTCACCGCGCAGCGCGCCAGCCCGATCTGCGCCTTGCCCAGGCCGGTGAGCGCCGTGATGGCAAGGTCGAGCGAGCGCGCCCATTCCGCGCCGGGCGCGGCATGCATCACCTGGGTGGAATCGTCGAGATCCACCCCGCCGGCGGTCTCGCCGATGGTGCCGATGGCGGCGTCCAGCCGGGCGCGGCTGCCGTCGTCGGGCAGGATGCCGGCGAGGGTGACCCGCGCCTCGTCGCGCAGGATCTCGACGCGGAAGGCGATGTCCGGGTCGGGGGCGGGTGGGCGCAGGCTGGTGGCATCGCGCAGCCGCCAGGCGGAGACCAGCCGCCCCGCCACCTCGCGCGCCGCCGTGCGCGCCGCCGCGTCCGGCGCGTCGCCGCCCAGTGTCACCTCCAGCCCGTCCGCCGTCACCGTGGCCCAGTGCAGCCCGGCCGCGGTGAGCATGCGGTCCAGCCCCGCGACGGTTTCTGCCTCGATGCGGCGGGTGAGCGCGGCGCCGGCTCCATAGCTCGCCGCGCCCAGGCCGAGCACGGAAAGCGTCAGGAAGATGGCCGCGCGGCTTCGCATCGGACTGCCTCTGTCTGCCGGGAAAACTGTTCCCGGGTGTTAGGCCAGCCCCGCCCCCGTTGCAAGGGCGGGCGCGATCACACCAGCCCGGCCAGCCCGAAGGCCAGCGCCACGATCAGGCCGGCGTCGCGGTTGGCGCGAAACAGCCGCATGCACAGATCGGTGTCGTGAATGTCGAGGCGCCGAAGCTGCCAGGCGAGGTGCAGCGCGAAGCCCGCCAGCCCGGCCAGGCACAGCACCAGCGAGAGGCCGGTGGTCACCGTCAGCACCGCCAGCCCGATCAGCGCCACCGAGGCCACGAGGAACCCCGCCAGCCAGGCATGGGTGTTCTCGCCGAACAGCCGCGCGGTGGACTTCACCCCGATCAGCGCATCGTCCTCCCGGTCCTGGTGGGCGTAGATCGTGTCATAGAACAGCGTCCAGCAGATGCCGGCCGCGTAGAGCGCGAGGCTGGGCAGGCCGAAGCCCTGCGCATGCGCCGCCCAGGCCAGCAGCGCGCCCCAGTTGAACGCGAGGCCGAGAAACACCTGCGGCCACCAGGTGAACCGCTTGGCGAACGGGTACACCGCCACGGGCAGCAGCGAGAGCACCCCGAGCCAGATCGCCGCCGCCGGGAAGCTGAGCAGGATCGCGAGGGCGATCAGCGCCTGCACCACCATCCAGCCGGCCGCGCCGCGCACGCTCACCTGCCCGGAGGGAATCGGGCGCGAGCGGGTGCGGGCCACCTGGCCGTCCACGTGGCGGTCGGAGATGTCGTTCCAGGTGCAGCCGGCGCCGCGCATCAGGAAGGCGCCCAGCCCGCAGCCCGCGAAGATCCACAGATCGGCGAGGCGCGGCCCTCCCGGGTCCGCCGCCATCGCCAGCCCCAGCCCCCACCAGCAGGGCAGCAGCAGCAGCCAGGTGCCGGCTGGCCGGTCGGCGCGCGACAGCCGCAGCCAGGGCCGCGACCAGGGCGGACAGAACCGGTCGACCCAGTTTTCGGCCGTTGCGTCGGCCACTCTTCCATCGGGGGCGCTTTGAGCGCTAGAAACATGCTCGGACATGGAATGCGTTATGACAGACGACACGGCAAAGATCAGGCTTTTTGTTGAGGCCCCGCTGGCGGCGGGCGCCCCGGTTCCGCTGACCCGCGAACAGGCGCATTACCTGTTCTCGGTGATGCGGCTCGGGCCCGGCGGACGGGTGGCGCTGTTCAACGGGCGGGACGGGGAATGGCAGGCCGAGGTGCTGGAGGCCGGCAAGCGCGCCGGGCTGCTCGGCTGCCTCAGCCAGAGCGCGCGGCAGGGCTTGCCGCCGGACCTGTGGCTGCTCTTCGCCCCGATCAAGAAGGCCAGGACGGACTTCATCGTGGAGAAGGCCACCGAGCTGGGCGTGCGCCGCATCCAGCCGGTGTTCACCCGCCACACCAATTCCGAGCGCCTGCGCCCGGACCGCCTGCAAGCGCATTGCGTGGAGGCCGCCGAGCAGTGCGGCGGCACCTATGTGCCCGAGCTCGCCGACCCCGCGCCGCTGGACCGGGTGCTGGCGGACTGGGAACCCCGCCGCTCGCTGATCTTCTGCGACGAATCGCGTGACGCCCGGCCGCTGCATGCGGTGGCGCCCTCGGCCCCCGCGGCGCTGCTCATCGGCCCGGAGGGGGGCTTTGCCGCCGACGAGGCCGCCCGGCTGCGCGGGCTGCCCTTCGTGGTGCCGGTGTCGCTGGGGCCGCGCATCCTGCGCGCCGACACCGCCGCCGCCGCCGCCATCGCCCTGTGGCAGGCCCGGCAGGGCGACTGGAGCGGGGCCGGCGCGTGAGCTTCCTGCGCCCCCCGGTTCAGGCAGCCCTGCTGCGCTGGGGCGAGAGCGGCGCGCTGGCGCTGTTCGCGCTGGTCCTGGGCTGGGCCGGCTGGCGCTCCGGGCTGCGCGGGGGCGCGGTGATGCCGGTGGTCTGGGGCGCGGGGGCACTGGTTCTGGCCGGGCTGGCGCTGAGCGCCTTCCGCAAGGCCCGGCTTGCGCGCGACACCAGCGCGCCCGGGGTGGTCACCGTCACCGAGTGGCGCATCGGCTACATGGGCCCGGTGACCGGCGGGTTCGTCGATCTCCCGGCGCTGAACCGCATCAGCCTGTCGCCCGGGCCGGACGGCCCGGTGTGGCACCTGCAGGACGACGGCGGCCGCGCGCTGGCCGTTCCGGCCGCCGCCCGGGGGGCCGAACGGCTCTACGACGCGCTCTCGCCCCTGCCCGGCTTCAACTGGCCCAGGGCGCTCGCCCTGATCGACACGCCGCCGGCCCGGCCGGTCACACTCTGGGAAAAGCCGGGACTGAACCTTCGTCGCCCTTGAAAGCATGCGGGTACATGTTTATTCACCGGCAGGTCAACATCACAAGGAGGGCCGCATGTCCATTCCTCAACAAGGCGGCGGCCCGATCGAGCGTCACGAGCAGCTCGCGCAATATCTCGCCGACGGCTGCAAGCCGAAGGAGGCCTGGCGCATCGGCACCGAGCACGAGAAGTTCGGCTATGACACGCGTACGCTGACCCCGCTGCCCTACGAGGGCGCCTGTTCGATCCGCGCCATGCTGGAGGGCCTGCGCGACCGGTTCGGCTGGCAGGAGGTGCGCGAGGGCGGCAAGCTGCTGGGCCTGGTGCGCGACGGGGCCAATGTCTCGCTGGAGCCGGGCGGACAGCTGGAGCTTTCCGGCGCCCCGCTGGAGACCATTCACCAGACCTGCGACGAGGTGAACCAGCATCTCGCCGAGGTGAAGGAAATCGCCGAGGGCATCGGCGCCGCCTTCATCGGCCTGGGCGCGGCCCCGGTCTGGACCCACGAGGAAATGCCGGTGATGCCCAAGGGCCGCTACGCCCTGATGACCCCCTACATGGGCACGGTCGGCACCCACGGCACCCAGATGATGTACCGCACCTGCACGGTGCAGGTGAACCTCGACTTCGGCTCCGAAGCCGACATGATCCAGAAATTCCGCGTGGCGCTGGCGCTGCAGCCGGTCGCCACCGCGCTCTTCGCCAATTCGCCCTTCTTCGAGGGCAAGCCGAACGGCCATCTCTCCTGGCGCTCGCGCATCTGGCGCGGGCTGGACAACAGCCGCACCGGCATGCTGCCCTTCGCCTTCGAGGACGGGTTCGGCTTCGAGCGCTACGTGGAATACGCGCTCGATGTGCCGATGTATTTCGTCTACCGCGACGGGAAGTACATCAACGCGCTCGGCCAGTCCTTCCGCGACTTCCTGAAGGGCGAGTTGCCGGCGCTGCCCGGCGAGAAACCCACCCTGTCGGACTGGGCGGACCACCTCACCACGCTCTTCCCCGAAGCCCGGCTGAAGAAGTTCATCGAGATGCGCGGCGCCGACGGCGGCCCCTGGCGGCGGCTCTGCGCCCTGCCCGCGCTCTGGGTGGGCCTCACCTATGACCAGACCGCGCTCGACGCCGCCTGGGACCTCGCGAAGGGCTGGAGCGCGGAGGAGCGCGAGCAGCTGCGCGTGGACGCCTCCGAGAAGGGCCTGCATGCCGAGATCGCCGGCCGCGCGCTGCGCGACGTGGCGCGCGAGGTGCTCGACATCGCGAATGGCGGGCTGAAGGCGCGCGCGCGCCCCGGCGCCGGCGGGCTCATCCCCGACGAGACGCATTTCCTCAACTCGCTGCAGGACATCGTCGCCTCCGGCAAGACGCCCGCCGAGGAGCTGCTCGACCTCTACCACGGCGCCTGGGGCGGCGACCTCACGCCGCTGTTCCGCGACTACAGCTACTGAGCCCGGAGATGGAGTTGCGCGCGCCCGTCCCGGTCCTGCGGATCTTCGACGAGGCGCTGGCGCGCGCCTTCTACCTCGACTGGCTGGGGTTCCGGCTGGACTGGGAGCACCGGTTCGAGCCGGACCTGCCGCTCTACGCGCAGGTGTCGCGCGGGGCCCTGCGCCTGCACCTTTCGGGCCATCACGGCGATGCCAGCCCGGGCGCCACGGTCTTCGTGCCGGTGGAGGGACTGGCGGAGCTGCATGCGGAACTCACCGCCCGCCCGCACCCCGGCCAGCGCCCGGGCATCGCGACACGGGACTGGGGGCTGGAGATGACCGTCACCGACCCGTTCTCCAACCGCCTGCGCTTCACCGAGCAGCGCAGCGCCTGAGGCGCCCCGCGCTCCGGGCCCGACCCGGAGCGTCCCCGGCGTCCCGGCGTCCCGGCGTCCCGGCGTCCCGGCGTCCCGGCGTCCCGGCGTCCCGGCAAGATGCGTCATGCCCCGGACGTTGCAAGGGCTCCGTTCCGGGAGGCCCCGCCGCGCAAGCCGGGGCGCAGGCCGGCGCGCGGGGGTCAGACCCCGGCGCCGCCCACCGTCAGCCCGCCGATCAGCAGCGTCGGTTGCCCGACACCCACCGGCACCCACTGGCCCGCCTTGCCGCAATTGCCCATGCCCGGGTCCAGCGCCATGTCGTTGCCCACGGCGCGGATCTGCCTCAGGGCCGTGGCCCCGTCGCCGATCAGCGTGGCGCCCTTCACCGGCGCGCCGACGACGCCGTTCCTCACCCGGTAGGCCTCGGTGCAGGAGAACACGAACTTGCCGTTGGTGATGTCCACCTGCCCGCCGCCAAAGCCCACGGCGTAGAGCCCGTCCTTCATGCCGGCCAGCACCTCGGCCGGCGGGGTGTCTCCGCCGAGCATGATGGTGTTGGTCATCCGCGGCATCGGGGCGTGGGCGTAGCTCTCGCGTCGGCCGTTGCCGGTGGCCGCCACGCCCATCAGCCGGGCGTTCTGGCGGTCCTGCATGTAGCCCACCAGCGTGCCGTCCTCGATCAGCACGTTGCGCTGCGAGGGCGTGCCCTCGTCATCGAAGGAGAGCGAGCCGCGCCGGTCCGGCAGGGTGCCGTCATCCACCACGGTCACACCCTTCGCGGCGATCTGCTGGCCCATCAGCCCGGCGAAGGCGGAGCTTTTCTTGCGGTTGAAGTCCCCCTCCAGCCCGTGGCCGATCGCCTCGTGCAGCAGGATGCCGGGCCAGCCGGGGCCGAGCACCACGTCCATCACCCCGGCGGGGGCGTCCTCGGCCTCCAGGTTGACCAGGGCCACGCGCAGCGCCTCCTGCGCGACTCCCTCCCAATGGCCGCGGGTGATGAGCGGCGCGAGCCCGTGGCGCCCGCCGCCGCCGGCCGATCCGGTCTCCCGCCGGCCGTTCTGCTCGACAATCACCGAAATATTCACCCGGGTGAGCGGGCGCGCCTCCCACAGGCGCTGGCCCTCGGGGCGCAGGATCTCGACCTCCTGCATCGAGGCGCCGATGGAGGCGGAAACCTGCACCACCCGGGGGTCACGCGCACGCAGCCAGTCGTCGATCTCACGCAGGGTTTCGAGCTTCACGCCGAAACTGGCGTCGTCGAACGGGTCGCGGTCGGAGTAGAGCCGGCGGTTGGTGGCGCGCGGCGGCGCGGCCAGCACCGCGTCCTCGCCGCGCACCGCGAGCCGGGCGGTGGAGAGCGCGCGCGCAAGCGAAGCCTCTGATATCTCGGTGGAATGCGCGTAGCCGGTGCTCTCGCCCGCGACCGCGCGCAGGCCGAAGCCCTCGGCCGCGTCATAGCTCGCGGTCTTCAGCCGGCCGTCATCGAACACCAGCGCCTCGGAGCGCCGGCGTTCCAGGAACAGCTCGCCGTCATCGGCGCCCGCCACCGCCTCACGCAGAAGCGAGAGCGCGCGGCCCTCGTCAAGCAAAGTCTCGAAAGGGCGAAATCGCGGAGAGGAATCAGTCATCTGGCACTCCGATCAGTGGAGAATTTAGGCGACGAGGGCAGCTTGAAGCGTCGAACTGCCGCAAAGGTCCAACTTGCCTGTAACGGCCCATTATGGTTTTTCGGGAAACTGAAACAACAGGGATTCCACACAAAGCCGTGTGGGGCCGCTGAAGGGCGCTTCCGCGCCCGCGGGAGAGGGATCCGCGCCGCTGCCGGCGCACGCAGATCGAGGAAGATAACAATGCGACTGGCAAAATTCGCAATCGGGGCGGGAACGGCATTCACCGGGGCGTGGGTTTCCACCGCCCTCCTGGCCCAGGATGCGCTGGAGACCATCGGCAAGCCGGTGCCCGGCGGCATGGGTTTCCAACCCGCCGCCACCGAGCTGAAGGAGGACATCGCGTTCCTCGACGGCTTCCTGCTGGTGATCATCACGGCCATCGTGCTGCTGGTCACCGGCCTGCTGGCGGTCTGCATCTTCCGCTTCAACGCGAAGGCGAACCCCACACCGGCCACCTTCACCCACCACTCCGCGCTGGAAATCGCCTGGACGGTGGTGCCCATCCTGATCCTGATCGTGATCGGCTCGCTCTCCCTGCCCATCCTGTTCAAGCAGCTCGAGGTGCCCGACAGCGACCTCACCATCAAGGTGACCGGCAACCAGTGGTACTGGAGCTACGAATACCCCGACGAGGAGATCTCCTTCGACTCCGTGCTGCTGCAGCGCGACGAGCTGGCGGAGCACGGCTACGCGCCGGATGAATATCTCCTCGCCACCGATACGGCCGTCGTGGTACCTGTCGGCGCGGTCGTGCGCCTGCAGATCACCGGCGCCGACGTGATCCATTCCTGGACCATTCCCTCCTTCGGCGTGAAGCTTGACGCCATTCCCGGTCGCCTTCAGGAGACCTGGTTCCGCGTCGATCGCCCGGGCGTGTTCTTCGGCCAGTGCTCCGAGCTCTGCGGGAAGGACCATGCCTACATGCCCATCGTCGTGAAGGCGATGGAGCCGGAGGCCTATGCAACCTGGCTGGAAGGCGCAAAGCAGGAGTTCGCCATGAACCCCGCCGCGCGCACGATCCGGCTCGCATCCAACTGAGGCAAATACCCCCGATGGCCGATACAAGCTGGAGCCTGGAGGAGACCCGACCCGGAGACGCGCAGTTCGGCGACTATGTCGAGCTGCTCAAGCCCCGGGTAATGTCCCTCGTCATCTTCACCGCCGCGGTGGGGATGTTCGTGGCACCGACGCCAGTGCACCCCATCATCGCCTTCGCCTGCATCCTGTGCATCGCGGTGGGCGCCGGCGCGTCCGGCGCGCTCAACATGTGGTGGGACGCGGATATCGACCGGGTGATGAAGCGCACGGCCGGCCGGCCCATCCCCTCGGGCCGGGTCTCGGGGGATGAGGCGCTCTACATCGGCCTCGCGCTCTCCGTGCTCTCGGTGCTGATGCTGTTCCTGTTCGGCAACACGGTCTCGGCGGCACTGCTGGCCTTCACCATCTTCTTCTACGCCGTGGTCTACACGATGTTCCTCAAGCGCGCGACGCCGCAGAACATCGTGATCGGCGGCGCCGCCGGCGCCTTCCCGCCGATGATCGGCTGGGCCGTGGCCACCGGCAACGTCTCCGTCGAATCCTGCCTGATGTTCGGCCTGATCTTCATCTGGACACCGCCGCATTTCTGGGCACTCGCGCTGTTCATGAACTCCGACTACACGAAGGCCGGCGTGCCGATGATGACCGTCGTCGCCGGCCGCCGCCACACCCGCAAGCTCATCCTCGGATACACCGTGGCGCTCGCCGCCGTCGCGCTTGCGGTGGCCTTCACTCGCATCGGCGGGCCCGCCTACCTGGGCACCGCGCTGGTGCTGAACCTCGCTTTCCTCGCCGGTGCCATGCGCCTGTGGCGCCGCGACGAGGACATGGCCGCGGCAGACGCGTACCGGGCGGAGAAACGCGTCTTCGCCTTCTCGATCTTCTACCTCTTCGCGCATTTCCTGGCCCTGCTGGTCGACGCCGGCCTGCGCGCGGCCGACCTTTCGCCGGCCGGCTGGCCGGTGCTGTTCTGAACGGAGAACGCCATGTTCAAGCCCGAGCACGAACTGCATACCCGCCGCAAGGGGCGCAACACCTCGCTGGGGCTGATCCTCGGCGGGTTCGTGCTGCTGGTCTTCCTGGTCACCATCGTGAAGCTGATGGACGGCCAGATGATCCAGGGGTTCGACCACACCTACCGGCCGGCGCTGGTGCCCGCCAATGAATAAGCCGCGCAAGAACGCCCGCGTCGTGCTCGGCCTGGTGGCGCTGGTGGCCTTCATGGGCGCCGGAAGCTTCGCCGCCGTGCCGTTCTACAACTGGTTCTGCAGGGTGACCGGCTATGCCGGCACCACCAGCACCGCCACCGCCGGCGCCGACACCGTGCTGGACCGCACCATCAGGATCCGCTTCGACGCCTCGCTCGAAGCCGGCATGCCCTGGAGCTTCAGGCCGATGCAGCGCGAGGTCGAGCTTAAGATCGGCGAAACCGGAATCGCCTATTACGAGGCGCACAACCCGCTGGACGTGCCGGTGGCCGGCTCGGCCAGCTACAACGTGGTGCCCTATTCCGCCGGCGGCTACTTCATGAAGATCGCCTGCTTCTGCTTCACCGAGCAGGTTCTGCAGCCCGGTGAGACGGTGCGGATGCCGGTGACCTATTACGTCGACCCCGAGATCGTGAATGATATCGAGGCGAAATACGTCCGCGAGATCACGCTCTCCTACACTTTCCACCGAGACGCGCTGCCGAAGCCGGAGGAGACATCCGCCCTGCAGCCGACCCCCAGCAGCAACAATACGACCGGCCTGAACTGAAACCGGCCCAGGACCAGCAGAGGGAACCCCGATGGCCCACGAAAAGAACCACGACTACCACATCCTGCCCCCCAGCATCTGGCCCTTCTTCGGTGCGGTCAGTGCCTTCGTGATGCTGTTCGGAACCGTGCTGTTCTTCAAGGACAACGGCCCCTGGCTGATGCTCATCGGCCTCGCGGGGGTGCTCTACGTGATGTACGGCTGGTGGTCGGACGTCATCGGCGAGAGCCGGGTCGGCGATCACACGCCGGTGGTTCAGATCGGGCTGCGTTACGGCGTGATCATGTTCATCGCCTCGGAGGTGATGTTCTTCGCCGCCTGGTTCTGGTCGTTCTTCAAGAACGCGCTCTACCCGATCCAGGGCCATGTCTGGCCGCCGGAAGGCATCGAGACCTTCGACCCCTGGCACCTGCCACTGGTCAACACGCTGATCCTGCTGCTCTCGGGCTGCGCCTGCACCTGGGCCCACCATGCCCTCGTGCACGAGAATGACCGCAAGGCGCTCAAGCAGGGCCTGCTGATCGCGGTGATCCTTGGCGTGCTGTTCTCCCTCTGCCAGGCCTATGAATACAGCCACGCCGCCTTCGGCTTTGCCGGGAACATCTACGGCGCGAACTTCTTCATGGCCACCGGCTTCCACGGCTTCCACGTGATCATCGGCACCATCTTCCTCGCGGTCTGCCTGCTGCGCGCCTCCGCCGGCCAGATCACCCAGGACAAGCACATCGGCTTCGAGGCCGCCGCCTGGTACTGGCATTTCGTCGACGTGGTGTGGCTGTTCCTCTTCGCCGCGGTCTACATCTGGGGCGGCTGACCGGTCCTGCACCATCCGAAGCAGAGATTCCCGGCGCGGACCTCGGTCCGCGCCGCGTGCATTCCGGGGGGAGAGGCGCATGCGCCGGTTCTGGTTCCTGATCGTGATCGGCGGCCTCGGGCTGGCCGTGCTCCTGGCTCTCGGCGGCTGGCAGTTGCAGCGGCTGGCCTGGAAGTCGGCCGTCCTGGCGGACATCACCGCCCGCATGGCCACGCCGCTCGACGGCCTGCCCGCCCAGCCGGAGGAGGCCCGCGACGAGTATCGCTCGCTCACCCTCGAGGGCACGGTGGAGAAGGGCGCCCTGCGCGTGCTCACCTCCCGCCCGCCGGACGGGCCCGGCTACCGGGTCATCGCGCCCTTCCGGCTGGCGGACGGGCGGCGGGTGATGCTGGACCGGGGCTTCCTCCCCGAGGCCGACAAGGACAGCACCCTGCCCGCCGGGCCGGACCGGGTGGAGGGCAACCTGCTCTGGCCCGATGACGTGAACAGCTTCACCCCGGCGCCGAACATCGAGCGCAACATCTGGTTCGCGCGGGACGTGGCGCCGATGGCACGGGCGCTGGGAACCGAGCCGCTGCTGATCGTCGCCCGCTCGGAGAGCCTGCCGGGAACCGACCCGATGCCCGTCAGCGTGAACATCCCCAACGACCACCTGGAATACGCGCTCACCTGGTTCGCGCTGGCGGCCGGCTGGTTCGGCATGTGCCTGTATTTCATCGCGGTGCGCCGGCGGGGCTGAACCCGCCGGCGCAAAGCCGTCACTCCGGCTGGACGACTTCGCCCGGCGCCGGGGAGATCTCGAACACCATCGACACCGAAGCGCTCACCGTGGTCTCGCCGCGTGCCAGCGGCACGGGCGCGGCCTCCGCGGCCATGCGGTACATCGGCGCGCCGCCGCCACCGCCCTGCTCGGACAGGCTCAGCACCTCGCCGAGCGCCACGCCGGCGGCGTCGGCATAGAGCGCGGCGCGGGCGCGGGCGTCTTCCACCGCGGCGCGGCGCGCCTTTTCCATCGCCTCCGTCATGTCCGAGGCGGAGAAGGAGATGCCCTGGATGCTGTTCGCGCCCTGCCGGGTGAGGCCGTCCAGCAGCCCGCCGAGCGCGTCGATCTCGCGCACCCGGATGGTCACCAGGTTGCTGGCGCGGTAGCCGGCGATGCGCGGCTCGGCGTTGTCCCGCTGGTCGGCCCAGACCGGGTTCAGCGAGAACTGGCTGGTCTGGGTGTCGCGCTCGGCCACGCCCTGCTGGGTGAGCAGGTCGAACACCCTGGTCATCGCATCGGTGTTGGCGGTGAGGGCCTCCGCGGCGGTCTCGCCCTCGGTGGTCACGCCGAGGGTCACGTAGGCGAGGTCCGGCACCAGGACCGACTCGCCCTCGCCGGTCACCGAGATGGTGGACTGCCGCTCCTCGGCCAGGCCGGCGAGCGGCGCGATGCCGAGGACGAGCCCGGTCAGGGCGGGGATCAGAATGCGCATGTATGGTCTCCTGTCATCCCCGACACGGCACCTGCCGTCGCGGGGTATTCTGGCAAGTTTACTGGAACTTGGACGCGCCGCCCTGTAACATCCTTGGACAACGCTTCCACAAAAATTCACGGGCCGCGGCGCGGGTTCGCGCGCCGGGGCCGAGAGGGTTTCGAGCATGATACCGGGTGACAGCCCTTCGGGGCCAGACACAGCTTTCACCTCTCCCGGAGGCACCGGCGCCCGCCGGCGCGGCCCCCGGCATCTGGCCCTGGCCGGTGCGCTGGCCCTGGCCGCGGCGCTCGCGGGTGCGGGACTGCCCGCCGCCGCGGCGCCCGCGCCGGCGGAAAGCCTTGCCCCGGCACCGGCGGCCACGGCCCTGCCGCTGCCCGCGCATCTGGCCCAGGCCGCTCCGCGGGCCACGGTGACCGGGGTGCAGCAGGTGGCGAATGTCCGCAGTTCGAACCAGCCGCCGCCTCGGCCCGGCAGCGCCGCCCCTGCCGCCCCCGTCACCCGCGCCGCCGCCCCGGCCTCGCCGATTTCCCCGAAGGAGGCGGATGAGCCGAAGCCCCGTCCGGGCTCCGTCACCGTCCAGGCTCCGGCACCGGAGATTTCCAGTGCCAGCCGCTATGCCGTGGGCCGCACCACGCAGCCTCTCGTGCGCCCGCAGCGCATCGCCGCCAAGGCCGTGCGCCAGCCCGCCACCGCCGTTCCCACAAGTGCAGTAGCCGTCGTGACAACACCCGTGAACACCTCCACCCGCGCCGCCGCCACCGACAGCGGGCTGTTCGACCGCTCCGCCCTGAACCTGATCGGCATCTACGGCACCGAGCACAGCCGCCGCGCGCTGGTGCGCCTGCCCAGCGGCAAGTATGTCCGCGTCACCCGGGGAGATTCGTTCGAGGGCTGGCAGGTGGCCGCGATCAGCGAGGATTCGGTGCATCTGCTGCGCTCGGGCCAGACCCAGGTTCTGAAGATCCCGAAGAAGTGAGGCGGCGGCGCCCGGGCTCAGGCCTCTGCCCGGGCCCGGCGCCAGCGCTCCCAGGCCTCCGGCGAATCGAGGTCTGTCACCGCCGCCTCGCCCGGCGTGGGCACGTCGACGAGGAAGCTGCCGGCATCGCGCAGGATGGCCCGGGCGCCGCGGTCGCCCTCCAGCCCGGCGAGGCTCTCGAAGAAGCGCCGGCCGAACAGCACGGGCTGGCCCGGCTGGCCGGATTCGGTGACGGCGCGGCAGATCTCCCGGCCCTCCATCGGGTCGAAGGCGGCAATCAGCCGGTCGAGATGGCCGGGGCCGATGTCCGGCATGTCGGCGAGCGCGATGATCACCGCGTCGACATCGCCGCCGAGGCTCCGCATCCCGGCACGAATCGAGGCCGCCATGCCCTCCGCGGCCTGCGGATTGGCCACCAGGCCCAGCCCCTCCACCCCCTCGAGCGCCGCGGCGCGCGGGCCGTCGAGACGGTCCAGCACCACCTGCACCTGGCGCACCTGCGCGCCGGCGCAGGCGCGCGCGGCATGGGCGAGCAGCGGCCCGTCCGCCACCGGTTCCAGCAGCTTGTCGCGCCCGCGCATGCGCCGGGCCGAGCCGGCCGCGAGCAGCAGCACCTCCACCACCGGGCGCCCGCGCGCCGTGGTGCCGCCACGCGGCTGGGGCCGTGACGGGATCTCCTTGAGCAGCCCGCCCACGCCCATCGCGGCGATCTCCGCATCGCCCACCGGCACGCCGCAGATCACCCGCTCCAGAACCCAGTCGGCGCCGTTCAACGCGAGGGAGCGCACGCAGCCCGGCAGGCCGATCACCGGCCGCGCCTGCGCCGTGGCGCCCAGGAACAGCAGGTTGCCCGGGTCCACCGGCATGCCGAAGCGTTCCAGCCGCCCGCCCGTGGCCACCAGCGCGGCGGGGCCGACATCCTCGCGGTCCTGGGTGGCCGAGCCGCCGAGGATGAGCAGCAGTTCCGCCCCGGCGGCGGACGCGCGGGTGAGCGCCTCCGCCAGCGCGCCGGTCTCATGCGCCACCACCTCCTCGTGGACGAGGTCTGCGCCCAGGCCGGCAAGCCGGCTGCGCACCGCCTCCACGCCCTTGGCGATCACGCTGTCCTTCATGCCCGGAATGCGGGTGCTGCACAGGGCGGCGCGGGTGAGGCGCGGCGGCGCGATGCGCATCAGCGGGCCGGTGCCCGCGGCGGCCAGCGCGGCGGCCACCGTGGCGGCGGGCACGGCATAGGGCAGGATCTTCACCGTGGCGACCATGTCGCGCGCCTCCACCCGGGCGTGCCCGGCGAGGGTGGCGAGGGTGACGGCCTCGTCAACGGCATTGAAGCGGGCCACGGCGGCGGCATCGACCTCGAACAGCCCGGCCCGGGCCGCGTGCAGGTTCACCCGCCCGGTGAAGGGCGCCTGCACGGTGAGGCCGAGGGACGCGGCCTCGGGGGCGAGCGCCGCGGCGACGCGCGCGGCGGCGGCATCCTCCGACATGTCCTCCGGGGCGAGCCGGGCGGCGATCACGCCCGAAAGCCCTTCCGCCGCCAGCGCGGCGATATCCGCGGCCGAGAGCACGCGCCCCTTGCGCAGACGCCTGCCTCCGGCCATGAGCGAATGCGCGAGCACCGCGCCCTCGGCCTCCCCCAGCGCGACGCGCCCGAAGATCATGCCGCGTGCGCCGCGACGCCCGGGCGCGTGGCCGGCCGGCGCAGGCGCTCGGTGATCTGGGCGAGGATGGCGATGGCGATCTCGGAGGGGGATTTCGCCCCGATATCCGCGCCCACCGGCGCGTGGATGCGCGCCATCGCCGCGGCGGAGACCCCCTCCGCCCCCAACCGGTCCAGCCGCTTCGCATGGGTGCGGTTGGACCCGAGGCAGCCGAGGTAGAAGCACTCGGAAGCCAGCGCCACGCGGATCGCGGGGTCGTCGAGCTTCGGGTCATGGGTGAGGGTGACGACGGCGGTGCGCGCGTCCACGCCGATCTGCTGCAGGGCGGCATCGGGCCAGTCCCGCACGATGGTCTCGCCGGGGAAGCGGGCATCGGCGGCGAAGGCCTCGCGCGGGTCCACCAGGGTGGCGTCATAGCCCGCGATGCGCGCCATCTGCAGCAGCGGCTGGGCGATGTGCACCGCCCCCACCACCACCATGCGCAGCGGCGGGTTGTGCACGCCGAGGAACCAGTCCCCGGCGAAGCCGGACTTGTCGGCATGCCGGGCGGCGTCGGCCTCGGCCAGCAGCGGGTCCGGGCCGGCGCCGATCAGCCGGCGCTCCCAGCTCTGCGTGTTCACCGCGTAGACGGTGGCCTCGCGGGCGGTGCGCGCGGCGGTGAGCGCCTCCAGCATCGCCAGCGGCAGGCCCTGGCCGCGGCCCACCGGCTCCACCATCACCCGGATGGTGCCGCCGCAGGCGAGGCCCACCGCGAAGGCGTCATCGTCGGAGACGCCGTAGGTGAGCACCCGCGGCGTGCCGTCCTCCAGCGCGTCCAGCGCCTCGGCCACCACGGCGCCCTCCACGCAGCCGCCGGAGACGGAGCCCATGATCTCGGCCTCCGCCGAGATGGCGAGCTGCGAGCCCACGGGCCGGGGCGCGGAACCCCAGGTCTCGATCACGGTGGCGAGGGCCACGCCCTTGTCGGCGCGCGCCCAGTCGAGCGCGATCTCGGGAATGCTGTCATGATCTGCGGTCATCTCGGGCCTCCTTCGGGCAGGGCTGGCTCAGCGGTCGAGCAGCCGCATCAGGCGTGTCTTCTCCCCGGTGTCCCCGGTGCGGGTGAGGGCGGCGGAGAGCTCTTCCAGGGAATTGATATTGTGTGCCGCACGGAACACATCAACATGCGGAAGCAGCGCGCGGATGCCGCCGGCCTTCGGCGCGAACCCGTCCCAGCGCAGGAGCGGGTTCAGCCAGATCAGCCGGCGCGAGGAGAGTGCCAGCCGTTCCGCCGCCCGGCCGAGCAGCGCCGGGTCGTCC
Organism: Paroceanicella profunda; assembly: GCF_005887635.2. Taxonomy (GTDB): domain Bacteria; phylum Pseudomonadota; class Alphaproteobacteria; order Rhodobacterales; family Rhodobacteraceae; genus Paroceanicella; species Paroceanicella profunda. The sequence goes on from NZ_CP040819.1 coordinate 498,970, forward strand.
CGGTCCAGCCCGTCGGTGATCAGCAGCACAACCGCGCCCTGCCCCAGCACCCGGCGCGACCAGGTGCGGTTGAACTCGTCGAGCGTGGCGCCGAGGCGGGTGCCGCCCTCCCAGTCCCGCGCCTCGCGGCCGGCAGCGGCGAGGGCCGCGTCCACGTCCCGCGTGGCGAGATGGCGGGTGATGTTGGTGAGGCGGGTGCCCAGGGTGAAGGCATGCACCTTCGCCCAGCCCGCGCCCTTCGCATTCGCCGCGGCATGCAGGAAATGCAGCAGCATGCGCGAGTAGGAGGACATGGAGCCCGAGATGTCGCAGAGCACCACGAGGTTGGGCCAGCGCTCGCGCCGCTCCCGCATCGCGAGGCCACGGACATCGCCGCCGGTGCGCATCGCCGCGCGCATGGTGCCGCGCCAGTCCGGCACGTGGCCGCGCGGCGCGGCGCGGGTGCGGCGCGAGGCGATGGGCTGCACGGGCAGTTCCAGCCGGGCAATGGCGCGTTTCGCGGCCTCCGCCTCCGCGGCGGACATCTGCTCGAAATCCTGCGCGCGCAGCTTTTCGTCGGCGGAGAAGGTGAGGGTGGCGTCGAACTCCACCATCTCCTCGCCCTCTTCGGGCGGCGGGGGCGGCGGCGGGGTCTCGGCCTCCGCCAGCAGCGCCTCGGCGGCGCGGCGCTCCGCGGACCGGGCCTTGTGCTCCTCCTGCACCCCGCGCAGGGCCGGCAGCATCATCGACATCATGTGTTCGAGGAACTGCGGATCACGCCAGTAGAGCCGGAACACCTGGCCGAAGATCGCCCGGTGCTCGGGGCGCGAGACGAAGCAGGCGTGCAGCGTCCAGTAGAAATCCGCCTTCTCGGAGAAGCCCGCCGCCTCCACCGCGCGCACCGCCTCCACCACCCGGCCCGGGCCCACGGGCAGGCCGGCGTGACGCAGCGCGCGGGCGAAATGCACGATGTTGCGGGCGAGCTTGCCCTCGGGGTTCACCGGCAGGTCGGCATACTGCGCCATGGTTCAGCCCCGCCCCGGCGCGCCGAGATGCGTGTGGCCGAAGCCCTGCACGCGCTTCAACCCGAAGCCGAGCGCCCGGTCGATGGAGATGTGCAGCGCCCGGAGCGCCGCGATGAGCCGCCCGGGCGCCCAGCCCGCGAGCGCCCCCGCCCCGACCGGACGCCCCGGGCCCGCATAGCTGTGCACGGCGTTGCAGCACCGCGCCCCGACCCGCGGCCCGAAGGCATGGCCGGCGATGAAGAGATGGGGGAGGATCGGCACCCCGGCCACCAGCCACCGCTCCGGCGCGGCGCGCACGAGCAGCACCGCAAGGCCGAGGGCGATTCCGGCATTCTCCAGGCGCAGCAGGCGGCGGAAACCGGGTTCCATCGGCGGGCTCAGACCGGCTGCAGGGCGGCGCGGGCGTCGTCGAGGATGCGCTTGGCCTCGGACCCCTGCAGCCTGGCGATATCGTCCTGATACTTCAGGATCGCGCCCAGCGTGTCCGCGATCACCTGCGGCGAGAGCTGGACGGCGTCCAGCGCCACCAGGCATTTCGCCCAGTCGATGGTCTCGGCCACGCCCGGCTTCTTGAACAGGTCCTCCGAGCGCAGCTTCTGCACGAAGGCCACCACCTCGCGGGACAGGGTCTCGGAGGCTTCCGGCGCGCGGGCGGTGAGGATTTCCATCTCGCGGTCGAAATCCGGGTAATCCACCCAGTGGTAGAGGCAACGCCGCTTCAGCGCGTCATGCACCTCACGCGTGCGGTTGGAGGTGAGGATGACGATCGGCGGTTCCGGCGCCTTCACGGTGCCAAGCTCGGGGATGGTCACCTGGAAGTCCGACAGGGCCTCCAGAAGGAAGGCCTCGAAGGGCTCGTCCGTGCGGTCCAGTTCGTCGATCAGCAGCACGGGCGCGCCGCCGTCCTGCGGGCTCATCGCCTCCAGCAGCGGACGGCGGATGAGGAACTCCTCGGAGAAGAGCTCCGCGTTCAGCGCCGCGCGGTCGGCCTGGCCGGAGGCTTCGGCGGTGCGGATGGCGACCATCTGCGCCGGGAAGTTCCATTCGTAGACCGCCGAGCCCGCGTCCAGCCCCTCGTAGCACTGCAGGCGGATGAGCCGGCGGCCCAGCGAGGCGGCGAGCGCCTTCGCGATCTCGGTCTTGCCCACGCCGGCCTCGCCCTCGAGGAACAGCGGGCGACCCAGCTTCAGCGACAGGAACACCACCGTGGCGAGCGCGCGTCCGCAGACATAGCCGGTGTCGGCCAGCATGGCCTGGGTGGCGTCGATGGAAGTGGGGATGGCCGTCATGCTGTCTCCTGAGCGCCGTGCCGAAGGGGTGACCTAATCAAGTCCTCCGCCCGGGTGAATTCAAGGGCAAAAGCCCCGCGGGCCACCTTGGTCGGGGCTCAGAGCAGCATCACGGAGGCGAGGCCGAGGAAGGCGAGGAAGCCGATCACGTCGGTGCTCATGGTCACGAACACGCCGGAGGCGAGCGCCGGGTCCGCCCCCGCCCGGTCCAGCCCGATGGGAATGAGGATGCCCACCAGCCCGGCCACCAGCATGTTGAGCAGCATCGCCAGCCACAGCACCACGCCCAGCATGGGCGTTCCGAACCAGATGAACCCCACCGCGCCGATCAGCATGCCGAACACCGCGCCGTTGAGCACCCCCACGATCACCTCGCGGCGGACCACGCGCCACATGTTCTTCGAGGTAATGTCGCGCGTGGCAAGGCCCCGCACCGCCACGGTGAGCGACTGGGTGCCGGCATTGCCCCCCATCGAGGTGACGATGGGCATCAGCACGGCAAGCGCCACGATCGCCTCGATCGTGCCGGAGAACAGCGCGATCACCGCCGAGGCGATGAGCGCGGTGCAGATGTTCACCGCCAGCCAGGGGAAGCGCGCCCGGGCGGTTTCCCACACCCGGTCGGCGATTTCCTCGTCGCCCACGCCGGCGAGCAGCTTCATGTCCTCTTCCGCCTCGTCCTCCAGCACCTCCATCGCGTCGTCGATGGTGATCACGCCGACCAGCCGGCCCTGCGCATCCACCACCGGGCCGGTGATCAGGTGGTACTGGTTGAAGGCATAGGCCACGTCCTCCTGCGCCTGGTCGGCGGGGATGATGCGGAAATCCTCGTTCATAAGGGTGTCGAGGCGGGTCTCGCGGCGGTTCGCCATGATCTTGGAGAGCGCCACCATGCCCACCGGCCGGTGGCGCGGGTCGACGATGATCACGTCGTAGAACTCGTCCGGCAGGTCGTCGGAGGCGCGCATGTAGTCGATGATCTCGCCCACGGTCCAGTGCTCCGGAGCGGAGACCAGCTCGCGCTGCATGAGGCGGCCGGCGGAGTATTCCGGGTAGGTGAGCGAGCGTTCGACGGCCATCCTGTCGGCATCGTCCAGCGCGTCGAGCACCTTTTCCTGGTCGGTCTCGGCGAGATCCTCGACGAGGTAGACCATGTCGTCGGTCTCGAGCTCCTCGGCCACGCGGGCGAGCTGCTCGGGGCTGAGCAGCGGCACCACGAGGTCGCGCACGCCCGAACGCAGCTCGGTGATGGCGTAGGGCGCGATATCCGCCCCCCAGAGCGCGATCAGCCGGGCCCGCAGGGGCTGGTCGATCTGTTCCAGAAGGTCGGCGATGTCGGCGTCATGCAGGGGGTTGAGCAGGGCCACGAGCCGCTCGCGCGCACCCACTTCCACCGCCGCGAGGATCGCGTCGACCACCGCCGCGTCGAGGGCGTAGGCATCCTCTGCGGGCTCGACTGCAGGCTCGGCGGCTTCGGTCATGGCTGCATCCTGTCTCGGCGTGGCGGGGCGTCGCGTCGGGCCGCTGCGGTAGGGCCCCCCGGTTCTACAGAAGGGTCGGGCGATTGGAAAGCGCCCGCCGTGCCGGAACGGTTTACCGCGTCCGCCGCTTCGCTTAGGCTCATTTCTGCTCCGGTCGCCGGCGCCGTCCGGACGCGGCCCCCTGCGCGCTCCCCCATGGAGATCTCCGCCGTGACGACAGACCTTCTGCCCCCCGGACCGAAGAGCCTCGCGGGCCTGCGGGAACAGGCCGTGGCCGACCACCGCGCCGGGCGCCTCGACAGCGCCCTGGCCGGCTACCGCGCCATCCTGGCCCGCGCGCCCGGGGACGCCTCGATGTGGAGCAATCTCGGCGCCCTGCACCGGGCCCGGCGCGAATTCACGGCCGCGCTCGCCTGCCAGCGCCGCGCACTGGAGCTGGAGCCGGGCCGCGCCGACATCGTGAACAACCTGGGCAACGCGCTCTATGACGAGGGCCTGCACGAGGAGGCGCTGGAGTGCCGCCGCACCGTGGCGCGGCTGAGCCCGGGAGACGCCTCCGCCCTGCAGCACGTCGCCACCTCGCTGCGCACGATGAACCGCTTCACGGAGGCCATCGCGGTGTGCGACGAGGGCCTCGCCCTCGCCCCCGGCCATGCGGAACTGCGCCTGCAGCGGGCAATGGCGCGGCTGGCGCAGGGCGATTACGCCGGCGGCTTCGCCGATTTCGAGGCCCGCTGGGACACCGGGGAGATCACGAAATCCGACCCCGGCCTGCCGGAATGGCGGGGCGAGCCGCTGGACGGGCGCACGCTGCTGGTCTTCCCCGAGCAGGGCTTCGGAGACACCATGCTGATGGCCCGCTTCCTGCCGCAGCTGAAGGCGTGCGGCGCCGGCCGGGTGATCCTCGTGGTCAAGCCGCCGCTGCAGCGGCTGCTGGAGGGCATTCCCGGCTGCGACGCGGTGGCCGTGGTGGGCTCGCGCCGGCCGGAGGCGGATCTCTGGGTGCCGATGATGAGCCTGCCGCTGTGCCTGGGCCTCACGCCGGGCACCGTCCCGCCGCCGGCCCGCCTCACCGTGCCCGACGATGCAGGCGCGCGGGCGCGCGCGCTCCTCGCCCCCCACCGCGGGCGCCTCACGGTGGGGGTGCTCTGGTCCGGCTCGCTCACCTACCGCGCCAACCACAAGCGCTCCTTCGCGCAGGAGCGGTTCTACCGTCTCGCCGGGGTGCCGGGGGTGAGCCTGTTCAGCCTCTACAAGGGCCCGCTGCTGGAGGAGTTCCGCGGCTCGCCCCTCGCCTCGCTGGTGATCGACGCCGGCGGGCATGACCGGGACTTCGCGGATACCGCGGGCCTGATCCGCGCGCTCGACCTCGTGGTGTCCATGGACAGCGCCGTGGTGCATCTCGCGGGCTCGCTGGGCCGGCCGGTTTGGAACCTGCTGCACCATTCGGCCTACTGGCTCTACGGGCCCGAGGGCGCCACAACCCCCTGGTACCCCTCGATGCGCCTCATCCGGCAGCCGGTGCTCGACGACTGGGACAGCGTGTTCGACACGGTGGTGGCCGACCTCGCAGCTCTCGCCGCAGCCCGCGGGGCGGCGCGGGCATGAAGACCATCCTCACCCCCGTCGCGCCCGGCGAGCTGATCGACAAGATCACCATCCTGCGCCTGAAGGCGTCGCGGATCGGCGCGGGCGAGGCCCGCGCCAACGTCTGCCGCGAGCTCGCCCTGCTGGAGGACACCTGCGCCGCCCATGTGCCCCCCGGCGACGCGCTCGCCCGCCTCACCGAGGCGCTGGCCGGGGTGAATGCCGAGCTCTGGGACATCGAGGACGCCATCCGCGACTGCGAACGCCGGGCCGACTTCGGCCCCGATTTCATCGCCCTCGCCCGCGCCGTCTACCGCACGAACGACCGGCGCGCGGCGCTGAAACGCGAGATCAACCTCGCCCTCGGCTCCGACATCGTCGAGGAAAAGAGCTACACGGCGTACTGAGCCGCGCCGATGATCAGAATGCCCCCCGGCAGAAGCGCGGGCGCCGGGTGCGCAGCACCCGGCCCGGCCCAAAGAGGCGGCCCCCGACAGGGGTCCGCATCACGGGAGCGCCCCGGCCGACAGGCCCCGGACCGGCGGAGACGGAGCCCTCCCGCCCTGCGTCGACCCGCCCTTCGGGCGCGCCTCCTGCGGTTTGGGCCCGGCCGCGCGTGCCGCGCGGCTGCAGCGCCGGGCTGGGGGCCGGTCGCGTGCGGCACGCGACCGTCTGGTGCCGGGCCATCCGGCCGCGTCTTGCGGGCCCTCTATCGCGGCCAGATGGCCGGGGACCGCGGACCACAGCCGCTCACCCCTTCCGCCCGGGCGACCAGCCCGGGCCGCGCCCGACCCTCCCCCCGGGAGGGCGCGATGGCGATGTCAGTCGGAGTTCAGCCCTCTTTCGGAGCTTTTGCGATAAACCGCCGACCACAGGCGCGGCTGCGCCCACCCAGGGTCGGGCGCGGCCCTCCGTGCCCAATGGTGCGCAGGGAGCAGGGAGCAGGGAGCAGGGAGCAGGGAGCAGGGAGCAGGGAGCAGGGAGCAGGGAGCAGGGAGCAGAAATACCGTGCAACCGGCCTGGCGCTCCAGGTAAACCGTGCGACAGGCCACGCCCGGCCCGCGAGACCGGTTGCGCCGCGCCCCGGCCTCAGCCCACACGCAGGGCGCGGGCGGCGGCGGTGGCCTGCTGGTCGGGGAGGCCGAGGCGGCCGTAAACCTCGGCAAGCATGCGGTTGAGCGGCACGCCCGAGGGGTCGAAGGCCCGGCGCGCCTCCAGCAGTTGCTGGGCGCTCACCCAGGCGCTCTCCTGCATCAGGCTGTCGAGGAAGATCTGCTCGAAGAGGTCGCGCTGCGCGTGGCTGCCACCCACCTTCCACAGCGTGGGCAGGGCGGGGCCGAGCCGGCGGATCGCCTCCGCATGGTTGCCGCGCGCCGCGGCCAGCACGCCCTCGCAGGCCGGCAACGCGGTCTCGCGCCACATCGCGGCCGCCCAGGGCGGGGCGGAGGCGGCCCGGGCGCGCACGGCCTCCATCAGATCGTCCGCCACCGGCGAGCCGGCGCGGCCCAGCCCGTAGAGGTATTGCAGGGTGAGAAAGGCGCTCTCCACATCCGCCCCGCGGGTTTCCAGCCAGGGGCGCAGGGCCTGCCAGCGCCCCCCGGTGTCGATGCCCGCGAAGTCGAGCCGGGCCAGCAGCGACACCGCCCCCACCTGGTCCTGGCTGTAATCCGGCGCGATGCCCCAGCAGTGTTCGTCATGGATGGCGAGCGCCGCGGCGCCGTCACCGGCGGAGATGTCGAACAGCGCCGTGTGCCACCAGTTGTGGGTGTACATGAAGGAGTTGAGCCCCTCCCAGTGTCCGCTCACCCCGGCCATGAAGCGCCGCCCGGCGTCGATCTCGCCGCGGGTGAGATGCACATGCGCGAGCGCGTGATGCGCCCAGGGCTCGGAGGCGTCGCGCGCCAGCGCCGCCTCGGCGGCGGCACGGGCCTCGTCGAGCAGATGGCACTGTTCGAAGCCGAAGGCGACCATGCCATGCACATGCGCGTTGCCCGCGTTCGCGGGCAGCAGCCGCAGGGCGGAGCGCAGGATGCCGGGCGAATCGCCGAGGTTCAGGTACTGGGTCTGCACCAGTTTCAGCGCCACGAGGTCCTGCGGCCACGCGGCGGTGATCGCCTCGGCGCGGCGGATCATCCCCGGCCAGTCCCCGGCCATCCAGGCCTCGAGCACCCCCAGGTGCGCACGCTCGCGGGCATGGGCGCGCGGGGCTGCCGCGGCGGCGGCGAGCGCATGCGGCCGGGCGCGCTCCGGCGCCTCGGGGCGCTGGAGGAACATCCACAGGTAGCCGGCGAAGACATGCGGCAGACAGTCTTCGAGCCCCCCGATCACGCCGAGCACGTTGGTGGCCTTCGGGTGATAGCGCAGGAACCCGTCGGTGAAATCATTCACCGCGTCGAGGGCAGCGCCCCTGCAGCTCACCGGGTTTCCGAGGCAATCCGTGACCATGGCTCTCTCCGGCCCCGGGGCGCAGGCGCCCCCTTGCGGCCGGCGGGGCCGCGTGCTGATTTCGGCAGGCCACCCCGCGACATGACAGGAAAGCCCCCCATGCCCGAGCTGACGCAAAACGGTATCCAGCAGCATTACGAGCGTCAAGGCGGGGGCCCGCCCCTGCTGCTGCTCGCCGGCATGGCCAGCGACACGGCGAGCTGGGCGCCGCTGCTGCCGCATCTGACAGGGTTCGAGCTGCTGATGCCCGACAACCGCTGCGCCGGCCGCACCCGGCCCCTGCCCTGCCCGATCTCCCGCAGGGCGCTGTTGGAGGACGTGCTGGGCCTGCTCGACGCGCTGGGGCTGGAGCGGGTGCACGTGGCCGGGCATTCGCTGGGCGGCATGCTGGCGCTCGACCTCGCGGCGGCGGCGCCGGAGCGCGTGCTCTCGCTCACCGCGCTCTCCTGCGCGAGGTGGGTGCGGCCACGGGCGCTGGCGCTGTTCGAGGCGCTCGCGCGGCTGGAGCCCTCGTCGGAGCCGTGGTTCGCGCTGCTGTTCCAGTTCCTGTTCTCGGAAGGCTTCCACGCGAAGCCCGGGGCGGTGGCGGCCGCCGCGGCGCGGGCGGTGGGCTATGCGCAGCTCCAGCCGCCCGAGGCCTTCGTCGCCCAGGCAGCGGTGCTGCCGGAATTCGCCACGCCCGCGCCGCTCACCCCCCTCACCTGCCCCGCGCTGGCGATGACCGGGGCGGAGGACATCATCGCCCCGCCGCAGGTGCTTGACGGTTTCGCCGCTCTCGGCTTTCACACCGAGGCGGTGGAAGGAGCCGCGCATGCGCTGCACTGGGAGGCGCCGGGGGCGGTGGCGAGGGCAATTCGCGCCTGCGTGGCCCGGGCGGGCTGAGGCGTCAGGGCTTCAGGATCACCAGCGCCGCCCCCGCCGCCATCAGCCCGAAACCCGCGAGCTGGCTCAGCGACAGCGATTCGCGCAGCCAGAGCACCGAGAAGCCGGCGAAGACCGTGAGGGTGATGATCTCCTGCATCACCTTCAGGGTGGCGGCGGAATACACCTGGTGGCCGATGCGGTTCGCCGGCACGGCGAGGCAGTATTCGAAGAAGGCGATGCCCCAGCTCACCAGCACCACCACCACGAGGGGTGCAGCGCGGTATTTCAGGTGGCCGTACCAGGCGAAGGTCATGAAGACATTGGACAGGCACAACAGGACGGGCGGCAGGAGCCAGGGAAGCAGGGCCGGCATGGGATACCTCTGAACGGGGTGGGCGCGGGCGGCGCCGGGCGGCGCGCCATGGCTCCTTCTCGCCTGCGCCGCGGCGCCGGGCAAGCCCGCCTGCACGCTTCCCTATCCTCCCGGTTTCGCCTATATCGCGCGGATGAGCACCAATCCGCCAGACCTGCGCCCCGACCGCGCTCCAGCCCCGCTTCTCGACGGCACCGCCCGCCCCGGCCAGCCGCGTGTCGGCATGGTGAGCCTCGGCTGCCCGAAGGCGCTGGTGGACAGCGAGCGCATCCTCACCCGGCTGCGCGCCGAGGGCTACGCGATCTCGCCCGATTACGCCGGCGCCGACGCGGTGATCGTGAACACCTGCGGCTTCCTCGACAGTGCGAAGGCCGAGAGCCTGGAGGCGATCGGCGAGGCGCTCACCGCCAACGGCAGGGTGATCGTGACCGGCTGCCTCGGCGCGGAGGAGGAGTACATCCGCGGCACGCACCCGAGCGTGCTTGCCGTCACCGGCCCGCACCAGTACGAGCAGGTGCTCGACGCCGTCCATGCCGCCGTGCCGGCGGATCCGAACCCGTTCATCGACCTGCTGCCGGCAAGCTCGGTCTCGCTCACGCCGCGGCATTACAGCTACCTGAAGATTTCCGAGGGCTGCAACCACAAGTGCCGGTTCTGCATCATCCCCGACATGCGCGGAAAGCTCGCCTCCCGCCCCGCCCACGCGGTGCTGCGCGAGGCGGAGAAGCTGGTGGAGAAGGGCGTGCGCGAGCTGCTCGTCATCTCGCAGGACACCTCGGCCTACGGGCTCGACCGCAAGCATGACCTGAACCCCTGGAAAGGCGGCGAGGTGCGCTCGCACATCACCGACCTCGCGCGTGAGCTGGGCGGCCTCGGGGCCTGGGTGCGGCTGCATTACGTCTACCCCTACCCGCATGTGCGCGAGCTGATCCCGCTGATGGCCGAGGGGCTGGTGCTGCCCTATCTCGACATCCCCTTCCAGCATTCGCACCCGGACACGCTGAAGCGCATGGCCCGGCCCGCCAACCAGGCGAAGACGCTGGAGACCATCGCGGGCTGGCGCGAGATCTGCCCGGACATCACCCTGCGCTCCACCTTCATCGTGGGCTTCCCCGGCGAGACGGAGGCGGAGTTCTCCCACCTGCTCGACTGGATGGAGGAGGCCCGGCTGGACCGCGTGGGCGCCTTCAAGTACGAGAACGTCGATGGCGCGCGCTCCAACGCCCTGCCCGACCATGTGCCCGAAGCGGTGAAGCAGGAGCGGTTCGAACGCTTCATGGAAGTGGCGCAGCGGATCTCGGCGGAGAAGCTGGAGGCCAAGGTTGGCAGCGTGCAGCAGGTGATCGTCGATTCGGTGGACGGTGACGGCGCGGTGTGCCGCACGAAGGCCGACGCGCCGGAGATCGACGGCAACCTCTTCATCGACGCGGGGTTCGAAGCGCTGAAGCCCGGCGACATGGTGACCGTAACCGTGGACGAGGCCTCCGAATACGACCTCTGGGGCAGCATCACCGGCTGAGGCACCCGGGGCCGGAGGCCCGCCTGCCGCCCGAAGGTGCCAGTGGGGGGCATGAACCACCCCGATCCGTCCCGCGCGGAACCGTGCCGCGATGCACCCGGCTTGCATGAGCGGGCCTGCGCGCCCGTTCCGCGACGCCCTCGGCTTGCACGAGCGGGTCCGCGCGCCCGTTGCTCGATGCACCCGGCCCGGATGGCAGGGCCTGCGCGGCTGATGGAATGGCATGCCCGGGTCAGCCCTGCGCACGCCCGGGCGCGCGACTTGCGCTGGGGCCGTGGCGTCAGGTCCATTGCCCCCGCCGTCCGCAGCCGGTCTTCCCCCGCCCTCGCCTGCCGCGCGGCGGCCGGGCTGCCCTTCCCCCGGCATCTCCTCCGGCGAATCGGGCGCGCGGGCCCGCCCGGCGAAGGCCCTTGCACCGCCCGTCGCCGATCGTCGCGCGCAGGGCTGGAACGCGCTGATCCGGAGCCCGGGAGCAGGCGGCCCCGCCCGGGCGCCCGAAATCGGGCCGGGCGCCGGGGGCGCCGCACGCTCCTGCGGCGCGGGCCCGGTCGGCGCCGTCGGAGTGGCGCGGCAAGCTCGGGCGCGTTTGTGTCATATATATGAAAATGTTCATGTATTCCGGGTGCGCCCCCCTGCGACGCCGGGCCTCGCGATAAGGGTTTGCATGTGCCGGTGCTGCGATGCACTATCGGCAGCGTCGCGTTTTCTTCCATCCGGCCCCACCGAGATGACCTTTCCCAGACGCGAGGAAAAGCATGCGTGTTCAAGATCCCGAACCGTCGCAGCGGCCCGTCCGTGCGGCAGGCACCCGTGCGGGCGCCGCACCGGGACAAGCCGAAGACGTGCCCGGCACCGGGGCGCAGCACCAGGCGGTGGCACCCCCCCGAATCGGGGAGGAGGACGACCCGCTGTCGGACTGGGCACGGCTGCTGGACCATGCCAGCCGCGCCGCGCTGGCGCGCTCCAGTGGCGGACTGTCCCCCGCCGCGCTGACCGGACATTACCTCGACTGGGCCATGCACCTCGCCGCCTCGCCCGGAAAGCAGACCGCCCTGATGGTGAAGGCGCTGCGCAAGGCCGCGCGGTTCCGCGACTATCTCGCCGCCGGTCTCACCGGTGACGGCACGCAGGAGCCCTGCATCGCGCCGCTGCCCCAGGACCGCCGGTTCCGCGACCCGGCCTGGCAGCAGCCGCCGTTCAACCTCTATTACCAGAGCTTCCTGCTGACCCAGCAATGGTGGCACAACGCCACCACCGGGGTGCGCGGCGTCTCGAAGTCCAGCGAGAACGCCATCGCCTTCACCGCCCGGCAGCTGCTCGACATGGTCTCTCCGGCGAACTTCCTGTTCACCAACCCCGAAGCGCTGGAGCGCACCCGCGCGGAGGCCGGGCAGAACCTGGTCCGGGGCATGGGGAACCTGCTGGAGGACATCGACGCCCGCATCACCGGCAAGACGGTGCCGGGCCGGGAGGACTGGGCGCCGGGCAAGACCCTCGCGGTGAGCCCCGGCATGGTGGTGTTCCGCAACCGGCTGATGGAGCTGATCCAGTACGCGCCCACCACGGACACGGTGCGCCCGGAGCCGGTGGTGATCTGCCCGGCCTGGATCATGAAATACTACATCCTGGACCTGTCGCCGGAGAACTCCATGGTCCGCTACCTCACGGGCCAGGGTTACACGGTGTTCATGATCTCGTGGAAAAACCCCGACGAGGGCGACCGCGAGCTGGGCATGGAGGACTACCGCACCCTCGGGCCCATGGCCGCCTTCGATGCGGCGCTGGCGATCACCGGGGCGAAAACCCTCCACGCTGTGGGCTATTGCCTCGGCGGCACGCTGCTCACCATCGCCGCCGCCGCCATGGCGCGGGAGGCGGACGCGCGCCTCGCCTCCGTCACGCTCTTCGCCGCGCAGTCGGACTTCTCGGAGGCCGGCGAGCTGATGCTGTTCATCAACGAGAGCGAGGTGAGCTTCCTCGAGGACATGATGTGGGAGCGCGGCTACCTCGACAGTTCCCAGATGGCCGGGGCCTTCCAGCTCCTGCGCTCCAACGACCTCATCTGGTCGCGCAACCTCAAGGTCTACCTGATGGGAGAGCGGGAGGGCCTGAACGACCTGATGGCCTGGAACGCCGACGCCACGCGGATGCCCTACCGGATGCACGCGCAGTACCTGCGCCGCCTGTTCCTGGACAACGACCTGGCCAACGGCAAGTTCGAGGTGGCGGGGCGGCCGGTCTCGCTCACCGACATCGAGGCGCCGATCTTCGCCGTGGGCACCGAGACCGACCATGTCGCACCGTGGAAATCCGCCTACAAGGTGCATCGCCTCACCGAGACGGAGGTGACCTTCGTGCTCACCACGGGCGGTCACAATGCCGGCGTGGTCTCCGAGCCGGGCCACCCGCACCGCCACTACCGGGTGCACACCACCCTGGCGGCGGACCCGTTCATGGATGCGGACCACTGGGCGGAGACAGCCGAGCCGAAGCAGGGCTCGTGGTGGCCGGAATGGGTGAGCTGGCTCGGCGCGCGCTCCGGCGCGCCCGTTGCCCCGCCGCCGATGGGCGCGCCCGGCAAGGGCCTCCCGCCGCTGGCCGACGCCCCCGGCACCTATGTCCTGATGGAGTGAACCCATGTCCTTCACCAACACGATACTCACGGGCAAGAAGGGCCTCGTGATCGGCATCGCGAACGACCAGTCCATCGCCGCGGGCTGCGCGCGCCAGTTCCACGCCGCGGGCGCGGAGCTGGCGGTCACCTACCTCTCGGACAAGGCGAGGCGCTTCGTGGAGCCGGTGGCCGAGGCGGTGGACGCCGCCCTGCTGCTGCCGCTGGACGTGGAGATCGACGGCCAGACGGAGGCGGTCTTCGCCGCGGTGGCCCAGAAATGGGGCAAGCTGGACTTCCTGCTCCACTCCATCGCCTACGCGCCGAAGGAGGACCTGCACGGCCGCGTGGTCGACAGCTCGCGCGAGGGGTTCTCCATGGCGATGGACGTCTCGGTGCATTCCTTCATCCGCATGGCCCGGCTGGCCGAGCCGCTGATGAAGGAGGGCGGCAGCCTGCTCACGGTGAGCTACTACGGCGCCGAGAAGGTGGTGGACAACTACAACCTCATGGGCCCGGTGAAGGCGGCGCTGGAGAGTGTCACCCGCTACATGGCCGCGGAGCTGGGCCCGCAGGGCATCCGGGTGAACGCCATCTCGCCCGGGCCCCTGCAGACCCGCGCCGCCTCCGGCATCGGGCATTTCGACGCGCTGATCGACGAGGCCCGCGCCCGCGCGCCCATCCGCCGGCTGGTGACCATCGAGGAGGTGGGCGCGATGGCCACCTACCTGGTCTCCGACCTTTCGCGCTCCGTCATGGGCAACATCGCCTATATCGACGGCGGCTACCACGTGATGTCCTGAGGGGATACCGCCCGTGCTCTACATCGAGAACCGGACCTATGACGAGCTGTCGGTGGGCGACAGCGCAGAGATCGTCCGCACGCTCGGCCCGCGCGACATCGAGCTTTTCGCGGTGATGTCGGGGGACGTGAACCCCGCCCATGTGGACGCCGACTACGCGCGTGACGACATGTTCCACAAGGTGATCGCCCATGGCATGTGGGGCGGCGCGCTGATCTCGGCGGTGCTGGGCACCGAGCTGCCCGGGCCCGGGGCGATCTACCTCAACCAGTCGCTGAGCTTCCGCAAGCCCATCGGCCTGGGCGAGACCGTCACCGTGCGTGTGACGGTGCGCGAGAAGGACGACGCGAAGAAGCGGGTGATCCTCGACTGCGAGGGCATTCTCGCCGACGGCTCGCTCGCCATCCGCGGCGAGGCGGAGGTGATCGCGCCCACCGAGAAGGTGCGCCGCCCGCGCACCGTGCTGCCGGAGGTGCACCTGCACGAGCGCGGCGCGCGCTATGCCCGGCTCATCGCCGCCACGGCCGCGCTCGCCCCCATTCCCACTGCCGTCACCCACCCCTGCGACGCGAATTCCCTGCAGGGCGCGGTGGATGCCCGCGACAAGGGGCTGATCGAGCCGGTCCTCGTGGGGCCGGAGGCGAAGATCCGCGCCGCCGCCGAGGCCGCGAGGGTGGACATCTCCGGGCTGGAGATCGTCGACGCGCCGCACAGCCATGCCGCGGCCGAGGCTTCCGTGGCCCTGGTCCGCTCCGGGCGCGCGCAGGCGCTGATGAAGGGCGCGCTGCACACGGACGAGCTGATGGCCGCCGTGGTCAGCCGCTCGACCGGCCTGCGCACCGAGCGGCGGATGAGCCATGTCTTCGCCCTGGACGTGCCAACCTATCCCAAGCCGCTGCTGATCACCGACGCCGCCATCAACATCGCCCCCGATCTCGACACCAAGCGCGACATCGTCGCCAACGCGATCGACCTCGCGCACGCCCTGGGAATCGAGCTGCCGAAGGTGGCGATCCTGGCGGCGGTGGAGACGGTCTCGGCCCGGATGAGCTCCACCCTAGACGCCGCCGCCCTGTGCAAGATGGCCGATCGCGGCCAGATCACCGGCGGGCTGCTGGACGGGCCGCTGGCCTTCGACAACGCCATCTCGAAGGCGGCGGCGGCGGCGAAGGGCATCGCCTCGCCGGTGGCGGGGGACGCGGACATCCTCGTCGCGCCGGACCTGGAGGCGGGCAACATGATCGCCAAGCAGCTCATGTATCTGGCGGGGGCGGATTCCGCCGGGCTGGTGCTGGGCGCGCGGGTGCCGATCATGCTCACCAGCCGGGCGGACGGCGCGCTGTCGCGCCTCGCCTCCGCCGCGCTGGCCCAGCTCTTCGTGCATCACCACGCCGGGGGGAAGGCATGAGCGACGCCGTCCTCGTCCTGAACGCGGGCTCCTCGTCCATCAAGTTCGCGCTGTTCTCCGCCGAGGGCCCCGCCGACACGCAGGCGCTGGTGAGCGGGCTGGTGGAGCGCATCGGCGCGGGCGCGATGTACCGCTTCGGCCATGACCCCGTCGCCCCGGTGCCCGGCGGCCACGGCGACAGCCACGCCAACGCCATGCACTGGCTGGTGGCCGCCCTCATGCAGCGCTTCGACGGCATCGACATCGTCGCCGGCGGTCACCGGGTGGTGCATGGCGGCGCGGACTTCGCCGCTCCCGTCATCGTCACACCGCAGGTCCACGCGAAGCTCGCCGCCCTCGCCCCCCTCGCCCCCGCCCACCAGCCGCACAACCTCGCGGGGGTGGACGCGCTGGCCGCCGCCCTGCCGGAGGTGCCGCAGGTGGCCTGTTTCGACACCGCCTTCCACCGCAGCCAGCCGCGGCTCGCGCAGCTCTTCGCCATTCCCCGCGCGCTCACCGAGGGCGGCGTGCTGCGCTACGGCTTCCACGGCCTGTCCTACGAGTACATCGCCTCCGTGCTGCCGCACTACATGGGCGCGCGGGCGCAGGGGCGCATCATTGCCGCCCATCTCGGCCACGGGGCCAGCATGTGCGCCTTCGAGAACGGCGCCAGCGTGGCCACCAGCATGGGCTTCACCGCGCTCGACGGCCTCATGATGGGCAGGCGCTGCGGCGAGATCGACCCCGGCGTGCTCCTCCACCTGATGCGCGACCGGGGCATGAGCGTGGCGGAGGTGGACGACCTGCTGTCGAACCGTTCCGGCCTGCTGGGCGTCTCGGGCCTGAGCCATGACATGCGCGACCTGCTCGCCAGCCCGGCCCCGGAGGCGGAGGAGGCGGTGGCGCTGTTCTGCTACCGCGCCGCGCGCATGGTGGGCTCGCTGGCCGCGGCGCTCGGCGGCATCGACGCGCTGGTGTTCACCGCCGGCATCGGCGAGCACGCGCCCCGGGTGCGCGCCCGCATCATGGAGGGCTGCCGCTGGCTGGGGCTGGAGCCGGACACCACCGCGAACCTCGCCGGCGGCCCGCTGCTGAGCGCGGACGGCAGCGTGGTCGCCGCCTACACCATCCCCACCGACGAGGAGCGGATGATCGCCCGTCACACCACCGCCACGCTGGGCCTCTAGGCCTCGCACACGGGACCGGTCACGAGAGGGCCGCCCGGCAGGCGCCCCTCTCGTGCGGCCGACGCCCGGCCCCCTCGCGGGCTTCACCGCGCCGCACTGGCACGCAGCCACCTCCGCGCGGCGGCGGATCCGTCGTGCCCTTGAACCGGCACGCTCCCTTGCCAGCAGACCCGCTTGCGAGCCCGCCGCGGGAGCCCGCGTGCCGGGCCTGCCCGGGAGACCGGCACGTTTCCCCGCTCCGGCGGCGGCGTCTCAGTCCTTCTCAGGCACCGACGCGCCTTCCCATCCCGGCGGCGGCGTGTCAGTCCGTCTCGGGCACCGGCGCGTCTTCCCGCCCCGGCGGGGGAGTGTCAGTCCTTCTCGGGGCACCGGCGCGCTTCCCCGCCCGGCGGCGGCGTGTCAGTCCTTCTCGGGAACCGACGCGCCTTCCCCCCCGGTGGCGGCGCGTCAGTCCTTCTCGGGGACCGGCACGTTGAACCCGTTCAGCGTGACCGACACGAGGCAGTAGAGCCCGACGAGATAGATCAGCTCGTTCGCGCCGTGCTGGCCGAAGCTCGCCACCGCCATGTCATAGGTGGGGCGCGGCAGGGTGCCGCCGGTCACCAGGGCATGGGCCACGTCATAGGCCACCTCTTCCTCGGCCTCCAGGCCGGTGGGTTTCACCCCGGCGGAGAGGGTGGAGAGGCGCTCGGCGCTCATGCCCTCCTTCTCCGCCACCGCGGCATGGGCGTAGATCTCGTAGGCGGCGTTGAAATGCGCCCCGGTCACGAGAATGGCGATCTGCCGGGCATTGTCCGGCAGCGTCGCCTCCATCGACATCGCCTTCGTCAGCTCCCAGATCGCGCCGCCGATGCGCGGCTCATGCAGCCAGGGGTTCCACGGGCCCATCAGCGCGCCGCTCTCGTGAATGGTCTCAAAGGCGTTGAACTTCTGTCCGATGCCCTGCTTCATGTCGGCGTAGAGCGGCTTCTGGGCGTCGGTGAGGTCGGTCGGGTCGATCAGGGGCAGGCGCATTGCGGAGATCCTCCATCCGGGGTGCTGCACTGCAATATCACATGGGGCCGCCGCGCCGCGGAACCAGAGGCAGCCGCCCTATCCAGAGGTATGAACCGCCTCACCCGAGGGGCAGGTTCGCGCCGATCAGCCCGCGCCGCCCTCCGCCACGGCGGCATGCGCGGCGTAATCCACCGGGGTCGCGTGCCAGCCCTCGGCGCGCTTCTGCCAGAACCGGTCGCGCAGGCGCGTGGAGATCGGGCCGGGCCGGTCATTGCCCATGATGCGCCCGTCGATGCGCGCGGCGGGCATGATGCCGCCCGCGGTGGTGCAGGCGAAGATCTCGTCCGCGGCGCGGAATTCCTCTGCCGGAATGTCGCGCACCTCCAGCGGCAGGCCCAGCTCGGCGCAGAGCTCCATCACCGAGAGCCGCGTCACCCCCTCCAGCGCGCCGCGCGCCGGCGTGGCCACCACGCCGCCGGTGACGCTGAACACGTTGAAGCCGGCGCCCTCAGTCACGTGGCCCTCGCCGTCGAGCAGGATGGCGAAATCGGCGCCGGCGTCCCGCGCCTCGAACATGCCCTCGGTGAGGTCTCCCCAGTGGAAGTTCTTCACCCTGGGGTCGAAGCTCTCGGGCGGAATGCGGCGCACTTTCGGGATCATCAGGTGCATGCCGCGCGTGGCCATCTCCTCGCTCGCCACCGACACCCAGGGCACTGCGTAGCAGGAGAGGTAGGCGCGCCCGAAGGCCGGGTGGCGCAGCGCGCCCGGCGGGGGGGCGCCGCGCAGGCAATCCATCGCCACATAGGCCCGGCGCAGGCCGGAGAGCGCCACGATCCGCTCCAGCACCGCGCGGATCTCCGCGTCGCTTTCCGCAGGGCGCATGTGCAGCGCCTCCATCGAGCGGCGGAAGCGGCGCAGATGGTCGTCGAGGCGGAAGAACGCCCCGTCCCACACGCCGACCACGTCATAGGTGACATCGGAGCGGCGGTACCCCCAGTCCGTCACCGGGATGCGCGCCTCGCCCACCGGCATGTAGCGCCCGTCAAGATAGGCCGCGCCCGCGGCATAGGGGTTTTCGCAGGTCGGGGTCATGCGCGGGGTGTCCTCTCAGCCGGTTGCCTCCGCCCACCTTAGCTGCGATCGCCGGGGCGTCGAGCAGCAAAGCGGGCTCCGGCAGGCCCGGGCTGAGGCACTCGGGAGTGCTGTTGCACGTGGAGAGGCCGGCGGCCACAGACCGTCAGGGCGATCCGGGCGGTACATCCCCGCGGAGCGACACCGCGATTGTGCCCCTGCCGGGGGGAGATGGAGACTACGCCCCTGCGGGCGATACGAGGACTGCGCCCCTGCGGGGCGATATGGCCAGAACCCCGGCCTGGCGGTCCGCGTGTCCGCGCGCCTGTTCTTCCCCGAAACCGGAGTATACGCTCGGCCGGACACCGCGCGTTGCGGATGACAGGAGGGATGAGATGAAAGGGTACTGGCTCGTGCTCGGCGCGGAGGTAACGGACGCGGAGGCGCAACAGGCCTATGGCGGGCTGTGGAAGCCGATTGCGCAGCGCTACGGCGCGCGCGTGAACCCGCCGGAGGTGCAGGCCGCGCTGCTGGAGGCCTACAAGACCACGCGCTTCATCATCGTCGAATTCCCCAGCTTCGAAGATGCCCGCGCCTGCCATGACGACCCCGAATACGCCCCTGCACGGGACTGGGCCGCGAAGGCCTCGCAGCGCGAAATCGTGCTGCTGCGCGGCGACCTGGGCTGACACCGGCCGGGCCCCGGCACCTGGCACAGACGAATCACTGGCGCGCCGCTATTTTTAGTGTACTGAAAGTACAGTAATAGCCCCGCGCCGGGGCCTGTCCGGGACCTGCCGATGACCCTTGCCCGCTTCCACTTTCTCAACCGGGTCACCTTCGGGGCCGGCGCTGCGGAGACGCTGCCCGGGGAGCTGGCCGCCGCGGACATCCGCCGGCCGCTGCTGGTGAGCGATGCGGGGCTGGTCGCGACCGGGCTGGTCGACAGGCTGCGCGACAGCATCGCCGGGCCGACCTGCCTGTTCGACGCCGTGCCGCCGAACCCCACGGAGGCGGCGGTGCTGGCCGCGCGCGCGCTCTACCTTGCCGAAGGCTGTGACGGGATCGTGGCCATCGGCGGCGGCTCGCCGCTGGACTTCGCCAAGGCCGTGGCGCTGCTGGCAACCCATCCGCTGCCGCTGGAGCGCTACGCGGCGCTGCATGGCGGCACGCCGCGGATCGGGCCCTGCGCGCCGGTGATCGCGGTGCCGACCACGGCCGGCACCGGCTCCGAGGTGGGGCGGGGCGCGCTGATCACGCTCGCCTCCGGCCCGAAGCTGGTGTTCGCCTCGCCGCAGCTTCTGCCGGTGGTCGCGCTGTGCGACCCCGCGCTCACCGTCAGCCTGCCGCCGCTGCTCACCGCGGCCACGGGCATGGACGCGCTGAGCCACTGCATCGAGAGCTACCTCTCGCCGCTCTACAACCCCGCCGTGGACGCGATCGTGCTGGACGGCGCCCGCCGCGCCTGGGGCGCGATCCGCACCGCCACGGCCGAGCCCGGGAACCTCGGCGCGCGCACGGACATGATGATGGCCTCCATCGAAGGCGGCCTGGGCTTCCAGAAGGGCCTCGGCGCCGTGCACGCACTGAGCCACCCGCTGGGTGCGCTGCAGTCGCTGTCGCTGCATCACGGCAGCTGCAACGCGGCCATCCTGCCGGCGGTGCTGCGCTTCAACGCCCCGGCCGCCGCCGGGCGCATCGCGGAGCTGCACCGCGCGCTCGGCCTGCCCGCCGGAACCGGCCTCGCGGAGGCGGTGGCGCGGCTGAACGCGGATCTCGGCCTGCCGTTATCCCTGCGCGACATGGGCGTGACGGCGGCTATGATCCCCGGGCTCACGCAAGGGGCGCTCGCCGATCACTCCCGACCGACGAACCCCCGCCCGCTGGGCGACGCCGATATCCTCGCCCTCTATTCGGAGCTCGTCGCATGAATGACGCCCCAGCCCACGCCCTGTTCGCCGCCGGAGACGTGACCCTGCATTCCGGCATCGTGTTCCCCGACATGAAGCTGTCCTACCGGACCCACGGCCGCCTGAATGCGCGCCGGGACAACGTGATCCTCTACCCCACCTCCTTCGGGGCGCAGCACTCCGACGTGGACTGGCTGATCGCCCCGGGCGGCGCGCTGAACCCGGAGACGCATTTCATCGTGCAGGTGGACCTGTTCGGCAACGGGCTCTCCTCCTCGCCCTCCAACACCGCGCATGAGTTCGGGCCGGCGGGCTATCCGCTGGTAAGCTACCATGACGCGGTGCGCGTGCAGCAGCGCCTGCTGACCGAAGAACTGGGCATCGCGCGGCTGGCGATGGTCTACGGCTGGTCGATGGGCGGCATGCAGGCCTACCACTGGGCCAGCCTGTTCCCGGAGATGGTCGAGCGCATCGCGGTGGTCTGCGGCAGCGCGCGCTGTTCGCCGTTCAACACCGTGTTCCTGGAGAGCGTGCGCGCCGCGCTCACCACCGACCCCGCCTTCCGCGACGGCCGCTTCACCAGCCATCCCGCCGCCGGGCTGCGCGCCATGGGCCGGGTCTACGCAGGATGGGCGATGTCGCATGCCTTCTACCGCGACGAACTGTGGCGCGCGGACGGGTTCCCCTCGCTGGAGGCCTATCTCGCCGGCTCCTGGGACACGGCCTTCGCCCACCGCGACGCGAACAACCTCCTCGCCCAGCTTGCCACCTGGCAGGCCGGAGACATCAGCCGCAGCCCCGCCTTCGAGGGGGATTTCCCCCGCGCCATGGCCGCGATCACCGCGAAGGTGCTGCTGATGCCCGGGCGCACGGACGCCTATTTCCAGCAGGACGACAGCGCGCGGGAGATCCCCCTGCTCACCGGCGCCCGGTCCGCCGAGCTGGTCCCGGTCCCGTCAGATCACGGCCACCGCGCCGGCAACCCGGCCCGGAACGCGGCCGACAGCGCCTTCCTGAACGCCACCGTTTCCGCGTTCCTGCAGCGCTGATCCACGAAGCAGGAGATGTCCCGTATGCCCGCGCATGACCCCCTCTCCGCCCCGGCGCTGACGCCTGCGCAGGTGCGCGCGCTCTCCGACCGCACCACCCTGCCGGGGCTGCTGCGCGCCGCCACGCATTTCGGCGCCATCGGGCTCACCGGGGGGCTGATCTGGCTTGTGATCACACGCGCGGGCCTCGGCTGGGCGCTGCCGCTGATGGCGCTGCAGGGCGGGCTCGTCGCCTTCCTGTTCATGGCGCTGCACGAGGCCGCGCACAAGACGGTGTTCCGCTCGCGCCGGATGTGCCTGGTGCTCGGGCATCTCAGCGGCTTCCTGATCCTGCTGCCCTACGAATACTACTGCCTGTTCCACTGGGATCACCACCGCTACACCCAGGACCCGGAGCGCGACCCGGAGCTGATGACCGCGCGCATCCCCGCCTCCGACGCCCGGCTGGCGGTGGCCTATACCGGGCTGCTGCAGCTGCTCGCCCGCCTCCGCCTGCACCTGCGCCACGCGTTCACCGGCCGGGTGACCGCGCCGTGGATTCCGCCGAAGAAGCGCGGGCTGATCCTGCGCGAGGTGCGGCTCTACCTGCTGGGCTATCTCGCGCTGCTGGGGCTGTCGGTGGCCGCGGGAAGCACGCTGCTGCTGTGGACATGGCTGGTGCCGCTGGTGCTGGGGCAGTTCCTGTTGCGGCCCTATCTCTACGCCGAGCATACCGGCTGCGCGCACACCCGCAGCGCCTATGAGAACACGAGGACCACCTACACCGCGGCGCTGGTGCGCTGGTTTGCCTGGAACATGCCCTACCATGTGGAGCACCACGCCTATCCGTCGGTGCCGTTCCACACCCTGCCGCAGCTGAACGGGATCATCGCCGCGCGCATCCGCCACCCGGGGCGGAACTACCGCGCCGTGACGCGCGAGACCTGGGCCTGGTTCCGCGCCGCGCGGCGCACGAAGGCCTGAGCCCCGGCCCTCCCGGGCCCGAAGGGACACGCACCGGAGCATGGCCTGGCCCGGTGCCGCGCCTTTCCCTGCAGGATGGTCTGCCCCCACGCTTGCCCGCGCCGCTCCGGCCTGCGTGAGCACGGCGCGCGGGCTGTCCGCGCCGGCCCCCCCGCATCAGGGACAGGGACCCATCAGCCGGCACGCGCCCCTCGGACGGGCGTCCGCACCACGCGCCGGAGAGGTTCTGCGCCACCCGTTCCAAGCGCCGGGCTCCGCCACCGGCGCCGCTCAGGGCCGCGTGAGCACGGCGCGCACGAGGGCGCGGGCATGGTCGCGCGCGGGTGCGCGGAAGCCGAAGACATACTGGTAGAACAGCGTGCCGTAGATCTGGTCGTAGAGGTCTCCGGCCTCCTGCGCCCGGGTGATGCTGCCCCCGGCCTGCCCCGCCCGCAGCACCTCCAGAAGCGCGGCGCGGCGCGGGCCGAGATAGCGCTCGGAGAAGATCGCCGCCGACCCGCCGTTGGTGATGCACTCCGCCACCACGGCAAGCTGGACCTTGCCGAAATCCCCCGCAAGCGCCTCGGCATAGGCGGCCGCATGGTCCTCCACCACGTCCAGCGGCGCGCCCCCGGCGCCGAGCGGCAGGAGCGCGGCGGCGCGCATCAGGAAGGCGTCGATCAGCAGCGCCTCCCGCGAGGGCCACCACTTGTAGATCGTCATCTTGGAGACCTTGCTGCGGCGGGCCACGGCGTCGATGGTCGCGGCCGCCAGGCCCTCCTCGGCCATGATGTCATAGGCACTCAGGAGGATCGCCTGCTCCGTGGCGACGGACCGCGGGCGCCCCCTGCGGGCCGGCCTGTCACTGCTCTCTGCCACGGGCTGTTCCTTCGGGATGCTGTCCCGGTCGGGTATAGCGCCCCGACCCCGCCGCCGCCACCATCACCGCCGCTGTCGCTGTCGCCGTCACCGTCGCCGCCAACGTCGCCGCCAACGTCACTGTCACCGTTATCGTCGTGCACCCCTGGCGCCGAGCCGTCACGAGCCCATGATCCGATGGCAACCGCCGGCGCGCCCACCCCTGCCCGCCATCACTCCCGACCCCCGTCACCCCTCGCCGGATGCAGCGGGCGGCGGGCGGCGGGCGGCGGGCGGCGGGCGGCGGGCGGCGGGCGGCGGGCGGCGGGCGGCGGGCGGCGGGCGGCGGGCGGCGGGCGGCGGGCGGCGGGCGGCGGGCGGCGGGCGGCGGGCGGCGGGCGGCGGGCGGCGGGCGGCGGGCGGCGGGCGGCGGGCGGCGGGCGGCGGGCGGCGGGCGGCGGGCGGCGAAGCTACAGCCATCCGCGCAGGGACCGCGCAACCCCCTTCCTCGCGCTTCCGGCGCCCCGGCGTCTGCTCCCCTCCCTTCCCGGCACGGGCACGCAGCGCCGGGCCCGCAGCGGCCTCTGTCGCCCGGCGCCCCGGCGGTGCTATGCTCCGCCGGGGCAACCTGCCTGCGAGCGCCGCATGTGCACGGGCCTCACGACTTCGGGTGGTGTCGATGAATCTTCTGCTCCGGTTCCTGCTTGGCGCCCTGCTGGCTGTCGCGCCCTCGGCCCCGCGGGCCGAGCAGGTTCAGGCGCGCGCAGAGGCCGGGGTGCTGCGCCTGCCGGTGGTCCCGGGTGGCAAGCAGCGCTTCGCCCGACTGTCGACCGCCGACGGCCTGTCGCAGACCCGCGTCGCGCAGATCCTGCAGGATGACCAGGGCTTCCTCTGGATGGGAACCCAGTTCGGGCTGAACCGCTACGACGGCCACGCGTTCAGGGTCTTCGCCCATGACACCCGCCGGCCCGACAGCATGAGCGGCATGTTCGTGACCGCCCTGTTCAAGGACCGCGACGGCCATATCTGGGTGGCCACGCCCCAGGCGCTGGACCGGTTCGACGCCCCCACCGGAACCTTTGAGCGCATCACCGCCTGGTCCGGGCCCGGGGACAGCCTGTCCCCCACCATCGTGCACATCTCGCAGGACACCGGCGGGCGCCTGTGGCTGGCCACCGGGGCCGGCCTCTTCGGCTTCGACCCCGGGAGCGGCGCCGTCACCCGCCTGGAGCATGACCCGCAGGACCCCGACACCATCGGCACCAACGACGTGCGCTGGACGGGGGAGGACCGGGAGGGCGGCTTCTGGGTGGGCACCACGCTGGGGCTGGAACGCCTCGACACCGCGACCGGGCGCGTCACCCTCCGCGTCTCCCTGCCGGACCCGGTGCAGATCTCGTTCTTCGAGGACAGCGCGGGGCGCTTCTGGATCCTGCACGCGTCCGGCGACGGGCTGGCGCTGCTCGACCGGGCCACCGGCCGGCTCACGCGCTATTCCTTCCATGACACCTCGCCCTCACCCGACGAGCTCACCGGCGTGATGGGCATGGTCGAGGATGACGACGGCACCCTGTGGGTCGGCTCCCCCGGCATGGGGCTGATGCGCTTCGACCCGGACGCGGGCCGCTTCGCCCGCGTGGTCCATGACTATGCCGACCCGGCCAGCATTCCCGAAAACAAGGTGATCGCCCTGTTCAAGGACCGGGAGGGCACGATCTGGGTCGGCCACCACTCCGTCGGCCCGAGCCATTTCAACCCGCGCCCGCCGCTGTTCGAGACCTTCGTCCATGACGAAACCGCCCGCGACACGCTGGAGACCAATTTCATCAACGCGATCTTCGAGGACCGCCAGGGCGCCCTGTGGATCGGCAATGACGGCGGGCTGACCCGGATCGACCGCGCCACCGGCCGCTACACCCGCTTCCACGAGGGGCTGGGCCAGAAGCCGATGGTCATCACCATCGCGCAGGACCGGCAGGGCACGATCTGGGCCGGCACCTACGGCCACGGGCTGGCGCGGCTGGACCAGGCCACCGGCCGGTTCACCACCTACCGCCACGACCCGGACATCCCCGGCAGCCTGTGCAACAACCAGGTCCACCGGCTGTTCGTGGCGCGCGACGGCACGTTCTGGGCCGGCACCGACGACGGGCTGTGCAGCCGCGACCCTGACACCGGCCGGTTCACCACCTACAAGGCGGACTGGTCGGACCGCCGCGCCCAGGCCTATGTCGCCATTGCGGAGGACCGCGACGGCACGCTGTGGCTCGGCACGCATTACTCCGGCCTGCACCGGTTCGACCCCGCGACGGGGCGCATCGACGTCTACAGGTCGGTGCCCGGCCAGCCCGGCAGCCTGCGCGACAACATGGTGCCCGCGGTCCATGTCGCCCGGGACGGCACCGTCTGGGTGGGCACGCAGGGCGGGCTGGACCGGTTCGACCGCGCCACCGGCACCTTCACCCCGATCTACGAAAGCGCAGACGCGCCCGGCCGCACCGTCAGCCGCATCCTGGAGGATGCCGAGGGCACGCTCTGGATCAGCTCGAACCGCGGCCTGCTGGAATACGACCCCGCCGCCGGGACCTTCCGCTCCTACTCCGCCGCCGACGGGCTGCCGGGCGATGACCTCACCGGCTGGTCCTCCGCCTTCCACAGCCCCAGCGGCGAGATGTTCTTCGGCGGCTTCACCGGCGGCATCGCCTTCTTCCCCGAGGCGCTGAAGGAAGCCCAGCCCGCGCCGCCCGTGGCGCTCACCGACCTGCGGTTTCCCTACCTGCCCGCGCGCGAGGCCGCGGCGCTCACCGGCGGGCGGGAGGCCGGGTTCCTCGACCGGCTCACCCTGCCGGCCGGCGCGAACAGCTTCAGCCTCAGCTTCTCGGCGCTGAGCTATCTCGACCCGGCCACCAACCGCACCCGCTACCGGCTCGAAGGCCTGGACGACCAGTGGCGCACGCCGGGCGACGCGCAGCGCGCGGCCAGCTTCACCACCCTGCCGGCCGGGGATTACGTGTTCCGCGTGCAGGGCGCGACGGCCCGCAGCGACTGGAGCGCGCCGGGCATCGCCCTGCCCATCCGCATCCTGCCGCCCTGGTGGGAGACATGGTGGTTTCGCGGCGCCGCCGCCCTAGCCACCCTGGGGCTGATCCTCGCCGGCCTGCGGCTGCGCATCGCCCAGGTGGCCGGGCGCGAGCGCGACTTCCGCAAGCTGGCCGAGAACGCGCCCGACATGGTCCTGCGCATCGACCCGGCCCTGCACGTGCGCTACGCGAACCCCCGCGCCCTTGCCTTCGCCAGCCACGCGCAAGCCGGGCTGACCGGCAACCGCCTGGCCGACATCCCGCCCGACTGCATGCCCGTGCGGCGCGACGCCGTGGTGCGCGCCCTGCTCACCGGGGAGCCGGTGGACGAGGAATTCACCCTGGAACGGCCCGGCGGCACGGTGACCCTCGACTGCCGGGTGATCGCGGAGCCCGGCGGCCCCCGGGCCGAGCGCACGGTGCTGGTCATCGCCCGCGACATCACCCGGCGCAAGCAGACCGAGATGGCGCTGCGCAAGTCGCAGGCCGATCTCGTCCACGCCACGCGCGTGGTCGCGGTGGGCGAGCTGACCGCCACCATCGCGCATGAGATCAACCAGCCGCTCACCGCCATCGTCACCAACGGGGAGGCCGGGCAGCGCTGGCTCCGCCGCGACCCGCCGGACTACGACCGCCTCACCACCACCGTGGAGCAGATCGTGCGCGACGGCCGCCGCGCCGCCGCGATCGTCCGGCGCATCTGCACCCTGGTGCGGCGGGCCGAGACGGAACGCCGGCCCGTCGACATCAACGACGCGATCCTCGAACTCCGGCTGCTGGTGGAGGGCGACCTGCGCCGCAACGCCGTCAACCTCGGCTTCGATCTCGACCCGCACCTGCCGCGCGTGGAGGGCGACCGGGTGCAGATCCAGCAGGTGGTGCTGAACCTGCTGAAGAACGCCATGGAGGCGATGCGCGGCGAGAGCGGCACCGAGCGGCGCATCCGCGTCGTCACCCGCACCCTGGAAGGCGCGGTGGAGATCCTCGTGGCCGACACCGGCACCGGCATCCCCGCCCCCGCCTCCGGCGACATCTTCAGCGCCTTCTACACCACGCGGCCGCAGGGCATGGGCCTCGGGCTCACCGTCAGCCGCTCGATCGCGACCGCGCATGGCGGCAGCCTGCGGGCCGAACCCGCGCCCGGCGGCGGCACGGTGTTCCGCCTCGCCCTGCCCGCCCTTCCCGGCCGGGCCGCCCCTGCCTGACCGATCTTTGCCACCCCGGCCGGAGCCCTGCGCAAAGCGCACGGGAACGCCCGCGCCAGGGCTCGCATACCCACCATCCGACGCCCCGCCGCCGCGGGGGCGGCGGCCCCCCCCGCGGCCCTGCGCCGAACCGCCCGGGAACGCCCGCGCCAAAACCCGACCGCCGTCCGACGCCATGCCTCACGGGCGCAGTGCCGCCCCCCGCGGCCCTGTGCAGGAGCGCCCGGGGACGCGCGCCCCAAAGCCCGCCCGCCGTCCGACGACCTGCCTTCCGGGGCGCGGCGCCGCCCCCCGAGGCCCTGTGCAGGACCGCCCGGGGACGCCCGCGCCCAAGCCCCTCCGACGCCTTGGCACCCGAGCGCAGCGCCTTTCCCCGGGGCCCGATGCCGCCTCGGCGGTCCTCGGATCGCAGCAGCCGCCCCGCACGCCGCCCCGGCGGCGGCTTCGATAAGTCAGTCCGGTGGATTATTCGTACGCCATCGACTGGACGGTCTGCCCGCGAGAGGTTACCGTCGCGGGCGGTTTGGCGAGCGGGAGGCAGCGATGCCGGAGAGTTCCAGGACTGGCGATGCGGGGCTTGCGGTCCCCGCCCGGATCATGGTGGTCGACGATGATCCCTCGGTGCGCGAAGCGCTGGCAAACCTGCTGGAATCGGTGGATTTCGAGGTCGAGGCCTACCCCGCCCCGGCGGACTTCCTCGCCAGCAGCAACCCGGCCTCCGCCAACTGCCTGATCCTCGACGTGCGCATGCCGATGACCAGCGGCTTCGACGTGCAATGCGCGCTCGGCGAGGCCGGCATCCGCACGCCCGTCATCTTCATCACCGGCTACGGCGACATCCCCATGTCGGTGCGCGCGATGAAGGCCGGGGCGGTGGACTTCCTCGCCAAGCCCTTCCGCGACCAGGACCTGCTGGACGCCGTCGCCGCTGCGGTGGAGCGGGACCGGCAGCGGCGGGCGCTCGACACCGTCCGCCAGGAGCATCTCCTGCGCTTCGACACCCTCAGCGCGCGCGAGAAACAGGTGATGCGCCTCGCCACCAGCGGCCTGATGAACAAGGAGATCGCCTTTCAGCTGGGCCTGAGCATGATCACGGTCAAGACCCATCGCGGCAAGGTCATGCGCAAGATGAACGCGCGCAGCTTCGCCGATCTGGTGCGCATCTCCGAGATGCTGGGCGAGGGCGGCGCCTCCGGCTAGACCCAAGTATGGTTCCGCACCCGGCACCGAGGCGTAGAGTGAGCCGAGGCCCCCTTCGCGCGAACGTTCCCGGACCCCATGTCAGACCCTGTTTCCCAGCGGCGGCTCGTCTGCATCGTCGAGGATGACGATTCCGTCCGGATGGCGACGGCGAATCTGGTCCGCGCCCTGGGCCACGCGGTGGTGGCCTTCGCCTCGGCCGAGGCTTTCCGCGCCGAGGCGGGGCCGGCGCCCGACTGCCTCGTGTGCGACGTGAACCTGCCGGGAATGTCCGGCATCGCGCTGTTCGAGACCCTGCGCGCCTCCGGGCGGCGCATCCCGACGATCTTCATCACGTCCTTTCCCTCGGACCGGCTGCAGGCCCTGGCCGGGAAAGACGTGCTCATCCTCGGCAAGCCCTTCGCGAGTGCGGAGTTCGCGCGGGGGCTGGAGCGGCTGCTGGGCGGCTGAAACCTCCCTTCGCGCATCCGAAGCGGACACTGCCAGGAGCCCGGACACGCGTCTCCCGGAAACCGGCGGCCCGGGCCGGATCTTCATGACCCGACGCCAGGCCACCGGGCCCGCGCGCATGGCGCCGGGCGACCGGCAAACGGGCCCTGTCCGGTTGCGCCGCAGCCCGGGCCGGGCCGGCGCCTGCGGGTATCCGGCGGCCCAAGCCCGCAGGCTCAGGCCGGTTCCTGCGCCTGCGGAACCCGCATGTCGCGGCGCACCGGGGGATGGGCCGTGGCGTGGCCCGCGCGCTCCAGCGCCCGGGCGATGCGCAGGGCCCGGCGCTCATGCCAGGGCGGGGCGATGATCTGCACCCCGATCGGCATTTCCCCCGGGCGGAACACCGGCACCGTGACCACGGGCAGGCCGATGCAGGAGAAGGGCTGGGACAGCAGCCCCAGGCTGGGGCGCAGCGGCAGGCTCTGCCCCCCCAGCGGCAGCACGGTCTCGCCGCGCAGCGGCGCGGAGACCGGGGTCGCCGGGACGATCAGCGCATCGACCGTGGCGAAAACGGCAAGGGCGCGCGCCAGCCACCAGGCCCGCACCCGCTGCGCCCGCGCCACCCAGGCCGCGGGCAGCAGCGCGCCTGCCAGGAAACGGTCCCGCGTATCGGGGTCGAACTCCCCTGCCCGCGCGCGCAACCGCTCCAGGTGGAACGCGGAGCTCTCGGAATTGGTGATGAGATAGGCCGCCGCCCGGCCGGCCTCGGCCGCGTCGAGATCCACCTGCCGGCAGCGCGCGCCCAAGCCCCCCAGCGCGGCGGCGACACGGGTGGCGGCCGCGGCGCCCTCCGTCCCGCAATGGCGGGCGAACCAGCCCCCGGGAAGGCCGACACGCAGCGGCCCCAGGGCGTGGTCGAGGCCCGGGAGAGCCGGCTCCGGCGCGCGCGGCGCACAGGCATGGTCGCCCTCCGGCGGGCCCTGCAGCGCGTCATAGGCCAGGGCGAGGTCGGTCACGCTGCGCGCGAAGGGGCCGAGATGATCGAGACTGTCGACGAAGGAGAAGCTTCCCGTACGGCTCAGCCGCCCGTAGGTGGGCTTCAGGCTGAACACGCCGCAGAGCGAGGCAGGCACCCGCAACGAGCCGTTGGTGTCCGAGCCGAGCGAGACCGGCGCCAGGCCCGCCGCCGTGGCCGCCGCGGAGCCGGAGGAGGAGCCCCCGGTCATCCGGCCCGGGTCATGCGGGTTCCGGCAGGCGCCGAAATGCGCGTTTTCCCCGGTGAAATCATAGGCATACTCGCCCATGCCCACCGCGCCCACCAGCACGGCGCCGGCGGCCTCCAGCCGGCGGATCAACACCGCGTCGCGCCGCGCCTGCGGGCGGTCACGGTTGATCTTCGCGCCGGCCAGCGTGGGCAGGCCCTCGATGTCGAGGAGGTTCTTCACCGCGAAGGGCACCCCGGCCAGCGGCCCCGGCGCCTCGCCCCGGGCGAGGGCCGCGTCCAGGGCGGCGGCCCGGGCGCGGGCGCGCTCGGCGGTCACGGCGGTGAAGGCGTTCAGGGCGGGGTTCGCCGCGGCGATGCGGGCCAACGCGGCGGATGTCACCTCCGCCGCGCTGCACCGGCCGGCGCCGACATCCGAAGCGATGCCGACGGCCATGGAGAAATCCGGCTCAGACATCGCTCCCTCCCTCGTCCGGCAGGCGAAACACCGCTGCCTGCACCAGCTCCGCATCATCGAGCGGCACGCTCTCCAGCAGGGCCGCCATGTCGGCGGCCAGCCCGAGAAAGCGCAGCGTGCCGGGCTGCCACTCTGCCGCGACGGGCAGGTTCAGCAGCCCGGACGCCGCGTCCATGTAGGACTTCAGCTCCATGTCATTCAGCCGGCTGGAGCCCGGGCTCGCCGGAGGAGGGCGCCGCATCCGGCATGTCGGCGAGGCCCAGCTTCGGGCAGAGCCAGAGGAAGACCGCGACCATCGCATAGGCCAGCGACACGCCCGGCGTGACCGCGATACCCACCGCCGGCCCGTGCATGAAGCCGAAGAAGGTGAGCACCGCCCCCGCCGCCGCGAAACCCGCGGCCCAGACATACTTGCGCTCGATGATGAACACGCCGAGCGCCGCGAGGATCAGCCCGGTGAGGATCGCCCCGCTGCCCAGCACGCCCAGCCCCTCGTAGAGCACCCCGCCGCGGGCCATGCCGGCCACGAGATCCGGGGTGACCTGCACCCCCGCCGCGCCGAGGGCCCCGTCGATCAGCGTCTTCGCCCAGGAGGCGAGATGGGGGATGAGCCCGAGCACCACCGCCGGGGCGTGTTTCATCGGCGTGGTCTGGAACGCCTGCGCACCGATGAGCATGCCGATGTAGAGCAGGATCGGCGAGATGGCGACCACGGGCACCAGGTTGAGGAACACCGCCAGAATGCCGAACCAGGTGAGCAGCAGCACGAACCCGCCGGTGGCCAGCGAATAGCCGATGCGCCCACCCATCGCCTTCCAGCCCGGGTGGCCGATGTAGACCGCGTTGGCGAAGGGCGAGCCGAGCAGCGTGCCGATGAGCGAGATGGCGCCCTCGGCGGAGATCGCCTCGGTGGTGGAATAGACATCCCCCGCGGCCTCCGCGCTCTCCACATTGTCCATCGCCTCCACCAGGTCATAGACGCCGAAGGGAATCGCCGTCACCAGGATGAAGCCGAGGAACTCGAAGCCGGAGAACACGTGGCCCACCGCGGGCAGCGGAACCGAGAAGCCGAAGCTGGCGAAACTGTCCAGCAGCGCTGCCGTGCTCATGCCGCCGACCTCCGGCATCCCCAGCGCCGCGGCGCCCCAGGCGATGATCATCCCCACCACGATGGCCACCAGCCCGGCCGGAATGCCGCGCGGATAGCGCAGCCCGCCGAACCAGCTCACCAGAATGATGGCGAGACAGGTGAGCCCGATGATCGAGGTCATGAAGATCTCCAGCGCCGGGCGCATCGCGATGAAGGCGATGGAGACGCCCGCCAGCGTGCCCAGCAGCGCCGCGCGCGGGGTGATCCGCCGGATGAACGGCGCCACGAAGGACCCGCCGATCAGGATGAAGCCCTGCAGGAACACCCAGGCGAGCCCGGCCTCCCAGGCCTTCACCGGATCCCCGGTGCGCCCCAGGATCGGCAGCATGATCACGAAGACCACGATGAACATGTGCGGCACCGACGGCCCGGAGGGAAGCGCGCAGACATCCGCCCGCCCCTCGCGCTTCGCCAGTTTCCAGCCCATCCAGCCGTAGTACATGTTTCCGAGAAACAGCATGAAGCCGACCGCCGGCAGGATGCGCCCGAAGGTGAGCGCATCGGGCAGGCCGACGACGAATTTCAGCAGGCCGGTCATCACCAGCAGGTTGACCAGCACGTTGGTTCCGAGACCGAACAGGGCGTTCCAGTCTCCCGGTGTCCAGAGCTTCGGCACTGACTTGTCCATGATACCCCTCCTGTCGGGCAGGCGGCTCTCGCGGCCGCGAAACGAGATCGGATCAGGCCGCCGCGGCGGCCCGCTTGAGCGCATCGGCGAAGCACGTGGCATCGCTCACCCAGCCGAAGATCCCGCCCTGCGCCTTGATCATCTCGAGGCCGACACGGTGGAACTCGGGAAAATAGGAGGCACAGGCATCGGCCAGGGCCACGCAGCGGTAGCCCCGGTCATTGCCCTCGCGGATGGTGGTGTGCACGCAGACCTCCGTGGTCACGCCGCAGATGATCAGCGTGTCGCTGCCGGCGTTGGCGAGGATCTGGGCGAGGTCGGTCTGGTGGAAGGCGCCCTTGCCGGGCTTGTCGAGCACCACTTCGCCGGGCAGCGGGGCGAGGGCGGAAACGATGTCGTGCCCCGGCTCGCCGCGGATGAGGATCCGCCCCATCGGGCCCGGATCCCCGATGCGCTTCGAGGGCGCGCCGCGGGCGATCTTGGCAGGCGGGGCGTCCGACAGGTCCGGCCGATGGCCCTCGCGGGTGTGGATCACCAGCATCCCCGCCGCCCGGGCGGCGGCCAGCGCCCGGGCACAGGGCCCCACCGCGGCCTGCAGCAGGGAGACATCGTTGCCCAGCGTCTCGCCGAAGCCGCCCGGCTCCAGGAAGTCGCGCTGCATGTCGATGACGATGAGCGCGGTGCGCGCCGGGGTGAACCCCAGCGGCGCCGGCTCGGCAACCAGTTGCAATTCGCTCATCTTTGGGATTCCTTTCGCCAGGGCCCGGGGCAACTCCCCGCGGCAGACAGGGGGAGACCGGCATGGACGGGTTCGACGCGGATGCAGTGGCGGCAGAGATCGGGGCCGCGTTCGAAGCCTATGAGCGCGCGCTCGGTGCCAATGACATCGAGGCCCTCGCCGGCTTCTTCTGGGACGATCCGCGCAGCACGCGGCTCGGCCCGGAGGGCGGCTTCTACGGCCATGCGCAGATCACCGCGTTCCGCCGCGCGCGCGACGTGTCGGACACGGCGCGGGAGCTGTTCGAAACCCGGATCGTGGCACTCACGCCCGACCTGGGCACGGCGACCACGGAATACCGCCGCCTCGCCTCCGGGCGCCGTGGCGCGCAGAGCCAGGTCTGGATGCGCCGGCCGGAGGGCTGGCGCATCGTCTCGGCGCATGTGAGCCTGCAACCCTGACACCAGGCGCCCCGCAACCGGGGCGGGCCGGGCCCGGGCGCGCCCCGGGCCGCCGGCCCGGCGTGGCAATCTCGGCCTGCACATCCCCCTCGCCTCCCTGATCCCTGCCGGTGGGTTCCCGCGGCCCGCCGCGCGGCCGCACACCCGTCACGGATCACCTTGCGCCTGTTCAGTGCTGCTTTCTGCTGCTAGTTTTTCATCATACCGCTGCAAATTTCGCAGCGCTCGGGAGGGCCGCCATGCGCCACATGAAACCCCTGATGATGATCCGCGACGTGGCCCGCGCCGGGTCCATCCGCCGCGCGGCGGAGGACATGAACCTCACCAGCTCGGCGCTGAACCGGCAGATCCAGGCCTTCGAGGCGGATTTCGGCGAGCAGATCTTCGAACGCCTGCCCCGGGGCGTGCGGCTGAACCCGGCCGGCGAGCTCCTGATGCAGCACATCCAGGCCCAGCTCAGCGACCTGGAGCGCGTGCGCAGCCAGGTGGCCGATCTCAGCGGCGAGCGGCGCGGCCATGTCTCCATCGCCTGCTCCCAGGCGCTGAACCCGATCTTCCTGCCGCGCGAGATGGCCCGCTACCGGCGCGAGCACCCGCGGGTGACCTTCGACGTGCGCATCCGCGACCGCGCCCAGGCCGAGCATGACCTGAGCACCTTCGCCACCGATCTCGCGATCGTGTTCGAGCCGGTCTATCTGGTGGATTTCGAGGTAATCAAGGCGGTGGAGCAACCGGTCTCCGTGGTGATGGCCGTCGATCACCCCCTGGCCGGCGAACCGGTGCTGCGCCTGCGCGACTGCCTGGCCCGGCCCCATATCGTGCCCTCGGCGCAGTACGGCGTGCGGCACCTGCTGGACCTGGCCACGCGCGGCCGTTCCTACCGGCTGGACCCGGTGCTGGTGGCAGACAGTTTCGAGCTGATGCGCCAGTACGTGGTCTACGAACACGCGCTGAGCTTCCAGATCCCGATCGGCCTGCTGCCCTCCGCCGACCCCCGCCTGGTGACGCGCCCGCTCGATCCCCGCGACATCGCCTCCGGCCTGCTGCTGATCGGCCAGATGCGCGGCCGCACCCTCCCGGTCGCCACAGCCCGTTTCGCCCGCCAGATCGCCGATGCGCTGACCTGAGCCGGGACGCCCGCGCAGACTGAGCACCTCCCCGGCGAACGGACAGTGACGGAAGCGACAATCCCCCGTCTGTCGGCCTCCGGGACCGAGGAGATCCGAACATGCCGAAACGCAGGAACCAAGGCGTGGGCGTCAGCGCTCGCGCGGTGCCGGACGCTGTGGAGGGCACCCGCATCCCGATGGATGGAAAGGGGCGCTGTCTCCACAACATCTTCGTCGGGCGCCTCCGGCCGCCCCCGAAACATGAGGGCATCCCCTGCCACGCCTGGGAGGCCGGTTCGCGGGCCAAGGCCCGCATCAGCGGTTCGTGAGTATCTTCACGCCGCCTGTGCCTTGGCGAAACGGTCGAGATTTGCGTCCCCCCAGTCCTTCAGGGCGCTGAGGATCGGCGTCATGGTGTGACCGAGGTCGGAGAGGCTGTATTCCACCTTCGGCGGAACCTCCGCATAGACCTTGCGCACGATCAGTCCGTCAGCCTCCAGCTCGCGCAGCTGGTTTGTCAGCGTCCGCTGCGTGACGCCCGGTATCCGCCTGCGGATTTCATTGAAGCGCTGCGTACCTTCCAGCAGGTGGAAGAGGATGACGCATTTCCACTTGCCGTCGATCAGGCTGATCGCCGCCTCGACGGAGCAGCCGGGCACGCAGTCATAGCGGGAGTGGGGGCGCTTGGCCATGACAGTATCCTTTTCGACACTATAGGCAAAACTTGTGCGTATCGCGTCCTCTCGGCATACGCGCTAGGTCTGTTTTCGACAAGCAAGGAGACACGATCATGAAAGCTGTCGGATACCAGAAACCCGGCCCGATCACCGAAGAAGCATCGCTCGTCGATATCGACCTGCCCAAGCCGACCGCGACCGGTCGGGACCTGCTCGTTGAGGTGAAGGCGGTGTCGGTGAACCCCATCGACTACAAGATCCGGCGCAGCACCCCGCCGCAGGACGCCGACTGGAAGGTGATCGGATGGGATGCGTCCGGCATCGTCACCGAGGTCGGGCCGGAGGTCACGGAGTTCGCGGTTGGCGATGAGGTCTACTACGCGGGCTCGCTCACCCGGGCCGGCGCCAATTCGCAGTTCCACCTCGTCGATGAGCGGATCGTCGGGGCGAAGCCGAAATCCCTGAACTGGGCGGAAGCCGCCGCACTGCCGCTGACGTCGATCACCGCGTGGGAAGCCCTGTTCGACCGGCTCGACGTGAACAGGAACGTGCCCGGTGCGGCGCGCGCCATCGTGATCATCGGCGGCGCAGGCGGGGTCGGCTCCATCGCCGTGCAGATCGCGCGCCGATGTACCGACCTGACCGTGATTGCCACGGCATCGCGCCCTGAGACCCGGGACTGGGTCGAAGGCCTTGGCGCCCACCACGTACTCGACCATTCGCAGCCGCTTGCGGCGCAGGTCGAGGCGCTCGGCATCGGTGCGCCGGCCTTCGCCTTTTCGACCACGCACACCGACAAGCATGTTGGCGAGATCGCCGCGTTCATCGCGCCGCAGGGCCGTTTCGCCCTGATCGACGATCCGAAAGACCTGGACATCATGCAGTTCAAGCGCAAGGCGGTTTCCATCCACCACGAACTGATGTTCACCCGCCCGCTCTTCGGCACGCCCGATATGGATGAGCAGGGCAAGCTGTTGAATGCAGTCTCGAAAATGGTGGATGAGGGCGAGATCAGGACCACGCTCAACGAACACTGGTCGCCCATCGATGCCGCCAATCTCAAGAGGGCCCACACCCTGCTCGAGAGCGGCACGGCGAAGGGCAAGGTCGTGCTGGAGGGCTGGCAGCCCTGACGCGGCTTGCGGGGGAGGCCGGGCCGGGCTCCGGCGCCTCCCCCACCCGCTCGGGCCCGGCCGGGTTTCGTGTCACTCCAGGAGAACATCGTGGCGAACCCTCGACACGCCGCGCCGCCTGTGCCCGACGCTTGCGCGCGCCGCGATTCCGCCCGGTGCGCGCTCATCACCGAGCTCACGGCCTTGCCGAAGCGACGCGACGTTCCCGCGATGGGTCAGTGTGCGGATCGCCGCGCGCCGTACGATTCCGGCGGTCGTCCCGGCGACCCCGGACCCCATGGCGTTCAAGGGCATGAACGTTTCCCCACCCGCGCGGCATGCGACGCGTTCGGCAAAGCATCCGCTCCGCCGGCCTGCATGACTGAAGTGAGGCCTTGTTGGCCGCGCGCTGTCGGGGCCATTGTTCTCAGTCCGCGGCCATCACCGCAAAGCGATCTGGCGGGGCCCGAATTGACCGGGCCCGCTGCTCACCCCTAACCGAGAGAAGGAAAACGAAATGCCAGCATATGTCGTCTTCACACGTGAGGAAACGCTCGATCAGGCGGAACTCGATACCTACAGCGCAAACGTCGGCCCCACGCTGGAGGGACACGAGGTCACGCCCCGCGTCGCCTACGGAGAATTCGAGGTGCTCGAAGGACCGGACATCGAAGGCGCCGTGATCCTCGAGTTTCCGGACATGCAGGCGGCCCGGACCTGGTATTTCAGCCCCGCCTATCAGGATGTCGTGCAACATCGCTTCAAGGGAGCGCGGTACCGGGGCTTTATCGTCCAAGGACGCTGAGAACCCAACGCCAGATGATGGCGGCGTCAGCTTCATTTGCCCGCGCAGCATTCGCTCGCGCATCCTGACGGGACTGAGGGAGACCCGGTCAAACCGCCGATCGCTGTCTTCTGACAGCTGCTTTTGCGGGTCGAACGACGAAGCCCCCGGCGTGGTATCGCCGGGGGCTTCGTGGTGGTTTTCTGGTTGCGGGGGCAGGATTTGAACCTGCGGCCTTCAGGTTATGAGCCTGACGAGCTACCGGGCTGCTCCACCCCGCGGTGTTTGATGTATCGTGAAGGGAGGGAATGAGGATGTATTGGTCTGGCGGCGACCTACTCTCCCACGTCTTGAGACGCAGTACCATTGGCGCGGCGGGTCTTATCGGCCGAGTTCGGGAAGGGATCGGGAGTTTACCTCGCGCTGTGACCACCAGACCTTCGGGGGAGCCGTTTTGGCGGGCTCCTCGGAAGGTCTGGCCGTCCTGGCCTTTTGGGCCTGGACAGTGAGACGCTTTTTGCCCTTTCGGGCGTCTTTCCAAGTCTTTGTGTATCTGACCTGAGTTGGGATCGGTTGTCTTGCGACTACCGGATCGGTTCAAGCCAATCGGGCGATTAGTACTGGTCAACTGAATGCATTGCTGCACTTACATCTCCAGCCTATCGACGTGGTGGTCTTCCACGGCCCTGATAGGGAGACCTTGTTTTGAGGGGGGCTTCCCGCTTAGATGCCTTCAGCGGTTATCCTGTCCGTACATAGCTACCCAGCACTGCCCTTGGCAGGACAACTGGTCCACCAGTGGTACGTCCACCCCGGTCCTCTCGTACTAGGGGCAGCTCCTCTCAAGTCTCCTACACCCACGGCAGATAGGGACCGAACTGTCTCACGACGTTCTAAACCCAGCTCACGTACCTCTTTAAATGGCGAACA
This sequence comes from Paroceanicella profunda, assembly GCF_005887635.2. Taxonomy (GTDB): domain Bacteria; phylum Pseudomonadota; class Alphaproteobacteria; order Rhodobacterales; family Rhodobacteraceae; genus Paroceanicella; species Paroceanicella profunda. The sequence continues at coordinate 537,508 of NZ_CP040819.1, forward strand.
GCCATACCCTTGGGACCTGCTCCAGCCCCAGGATGAGATGAGCCGACATCGAGGTGCCAAACGATGCCGTCGATATGGACTCTTGGGCATCATCAGCCTGTTATCCCCAGCGTACCTTTTATCCGTTGAGCGATGGCCCTTCCACTCGGGACCACCGGATCACTATGGCCGACTTTCGTCTCTGCTCGACTTGTCAGTCTCGCAGTCAGGCGGGCTTATGCCATTGCACTCAGCGAACGATTTCCGACCGTTCTGAGCCCACCATCGCGCGCCTCCGTTACTCTTTGGGAGGCGACCGCCCCAGTCAAACTACCCGCCACACAGGGTCCCGGATCCGGATGACGGACCGCGGTTAGACGCCAAACAGGACAAGGGTGGTATCTCAAGGGAGGCTCCACGAGGACTAGCGTCCCCGCTTCAAAGCCTACCACCTATCCTGCACATGACATGTCTGGCGCCAGTGTGAAGCTGTAGTAAAGGTGCATGGGGTCTTTCCGTCTGACCGCGGGAACCCCGCATCTTCACGGGGAATTCAATTTCGCTGAGTCTACGTTGGAGACAGCGGGGAAATCGTTACGCCATTCGTGCAGGTCGGAACTTACCCGACAAGGAATTTCGCTACCTTAGGACCGTTATAGTTACGGCCGCCGTTTACCGGGGCTTCAATTCAGTGCTTGCACACCTCCTTTTAACCTTCCGGCACCGGGCAGGCGTCAGACCCTATACGTCGCCTTGCGGCTTCGCAGAGCCCTGTGTTTTTAGTAAACAGTCGCTACCCCCTGGTCTGTGCCCCCCGCCCATGGTTGCCCACGGACGGGGCCTCCTTCTCCCGAAGTTACGGAGGCATTTTGCCGAGTTCCTTCAACGTAGTTCTCTCAAGCGCCTTGGTATACTCTACCAGTCCACCTGTGTCGGTTTAGGGTACGATCTCACGGAGGGCTATTTCCAGGAACCGCTCAGCAGCCATCCCAATCCGATAAGGGATAACTACCTCTGCGATCCGTCACATCCTCCTGGCCCAGGAATATTAACCTGGTTCCCATCGACTACGCCTTTCGGCCTCGCCTTAGGGGTCGGCTCACCCTGCTCAGATTAACTTTAAGCAGGAACCCTTGGACTTTCGGCGAGAGGGTCTCTCACCCTCTTTGTCGCTACTCATGTCAGCATTCTCACTTCTCTGCGCTCCAGGATAGGTCACCCACACCCTTCGCCGCACAGAGAACGCTCCGCTACCGCGCATTGCTGCACCCAAAGCTTCGGCTCGTGGCTTGAGCCCCGTTACATCTTCGCCGCAAGACAGCTTATCTAGACCAGTGAGCTGTTACGCTTTCTTTAAATGATGGCTGCTTCTAAGCCAACATCCTGGTTGTTTTGGCCGTCTCACATGCTTTCCCACTTAGCCACGAATTAGGGGCCTTAGCTGTTGGTCAGGGCTGTTTCCCTTTTCACACCGGACCTTAGCACCCGATGTGTGTCTGCCAGATAGTACTCTCTGGTATTCGGAGTTTGGTTAGGATCAGTAAGTCTGTGGGACCCCATTACCCATCCAGTGCTCTACCCCCAGAGGTATTCGTCTGACGCTCTACCTAAATAGATTTCGCGGAGAACCAGCTATATCCGAGTTTGATTGGCCTTTCACCCCTAGGCACAAGTCATCCCGATCCTTTTCAACGGATGTGGGTTCGGTCCTCCAGTGCGTGTTACCGCACCTTCAACCTGCTCATGCCTAGATCACCCGGTTTCGGGTCTGATCCCACGAACTCATGCGCCCTATTCAGACTCGCTTTCGCTGCGCCTACACCTAACGGCTTAAGCTTGCTCGTGAGACCAAGTCGCTGACCCATTATACAAAAGGTACGCCGTCACTTGCGCTCCGGCTGTTTGTAGGCGTTCGGTTTCAGGTACTGTTTCACTCCCCTCGTCGGGGTGCTTTTCACCTTTCCCTCACGGTACTGGTTCGCTATCGGTCGATAAGGAGTACTTAGCCTTCGAGGGTGGTCCCCCGATCTTCAGACAGGATTTCACGTGTCCCGCCCTACTTGATATGTCCAGGTCACCTCTGCATACGGGGCTGTCACCCGCTACGGCCCGGCTTTCCATCCGGTTCTGCTAAGTTAACTGGCTCGGCTGATCCGCGTTCGCTCGCCACTACTAGCGGAGTATCTGTTGATTTCCTTTCCTCCGGGTACTTAGATGTTTCAGTTCCCCGGGTTCGCTCTTGTAACCCTATGTATTCAAGTCACAAGTACCTGGCTCACGTCATCAACAAGGAGGGGCCCAAAGGGTATCAACCGACGCGGCGTGAACCGCATCGTACCCATCGGGTCTTTCCATATTGATCACATGTCAGGTGGGTTTCCCCATTCGGACATTCCCGGATCAAAGGGTGCTCTCGCCTCCCCGGGACTTATCGCAGAGTGCCACGTCCTTCATCGCCTCTTATCGCCAAGGCATCCACCAAACGCCCTTTTCGCGCTTGATCCGATCCGGAAG